>CAXTUT010000011.1:0-22448 GCA_964247465.1 uncultured Caulobacteraceae bacterium
CAGCTATGGCGTGCGCACCGTGGTGGACCCCTGTCCGATGGATATGGGGCGCAATGTAGAGTTCTGTGCGGAGGTCTCGCAGAAAACGGGCGTCAACCTGATCTGCGCCACCGGCGTCTACTACGAGAAGGCCGGCTCGGCCTACGTCTTCCACCCCATGTCGGTGGAGGAGATCACCGACATCTATGTGCAGGAGATCGAGGACGGCGTCGGCGACAGCGGAATACGTCCCGGCATCATCAAGATCGCCACCGGCGACGGCGTAGTCTCGGACTTCGAGCGCAAGGTCCTGACCGCGGCGGGGCGCGCGGCGCGGATCACGGGCGTGCCGGTCCTCTCCCACACCGAGAACTGCACCTGCGGCCACGAGCAGATCGACATCATCACCGGCGAGGGCGTGCCCCACGGCCGGCTCCTGGTCGGCCACATCGACGGGCGCGACGACCCGGACTACCAGTGCTCGCTGGCCGAGCGCGGCGTCTATGTGGGGTTCGACCGCTTCGGCCTGGACCGGGTCATCTCCGACGAGGTGCGGATGAAGAACATCAAGGTGCTCCTGGACGCCGGGCACCGCGACAGGATCATGGTCTCGCACGACACCGTCGGCTGCCTGCTGGGCGGCTTGCCGGGATACCTGCGCGTCAACGAGCTGCAGGACATCTTCCCGAACTCCAAGCTCACGCACCTGTTCGAGACCATCTTCCCCCGTCTTCGGGAAATGGGCGTTTCCCAGGAGGATCTCGACCACATCGTGGACGCCAATCCCCGGCGGTACTTCGACCTTGCCGGCGTCGCGGCGTGAGGTGTCGCTGACCTGCCGGTGATTGTCGATGATGAGGGTGAACGCCTGTGCGACCTTTCATCTTTGCGCCGGACCTCGATCTGCAAAACACGGCGGCCGCCAGACCCCTGCACTATTGACGCCAGCTCCGTAAGGTCCGCCTGGCGCGAGTAAACGGCAGGTTCATAGGAAAACCATCCGGCGTGATATGGCCCTCCTATTAGACCCGCCATCGGGGGCCGGGTAGATGTCGAACATAAGCCGTAATAGCGGCGCGATAAAAAACGGTGGGGGGTTATGCGCATTCTCACGACCTCGATGAAACTGCGGCATGTCCTGCTCGCCGGGGCGGCCGTCTGCGTCGTGCCGGGATACGCCTTCGCCCAGCCGGCGGCGGCGATCCCCGAACAACCTTCCGCCCGGACGAGTACGCCCTCAACTCCGGCAAGTCCGCCTGCAGCCCCCACCGGCACGGTGGGAGAGATCGTCGTTACCGCTCAGAAGCGGGAGCAGTCGATCAACAAGGTCGGCATGACCATCACCGCCGCCACCGGGGCCGTCCTGGCCGCGAGGGGCATCACCAACGTCGCCGATCTCGAGAAGATCGTCCCCGGCTTCAAGGCCACGGAGTCCATCTTCGAGACGCCGGTCTATACGCTCCGCGGCATCGGGCTGAACGACTACAGCTTCGGCTCGACGCCGGCGGTCGCGGTCTATCAAAACCAAGTTCCGCTGCCCTATCCCACGATGTACGCCGGGGTCGGGCTCGACGTGCAGCGTGTGGAGGTGCTGAAGGGTCCGCAGGGCACGCTGTTTGGGCAGAGTTCGACGGGCGGCGCGATCAACTACATTCCAAACCAGCCGACCAACCGGTTCCAGGCCGGAGCCGACCTCAGCTATGACAACTACAGCCAAGTGGACGCGACCGGGTTCGTCAGCGGACCTCTGACCGATACTCTGAACGGCCGCATCGCGATCGAGGCGGTCGAGGGCGGAGCCTGGCAGAAGAACACCGCCGCCCTGGCCGGAGAGCCGTCAGAGACCCGCCAGCGCCTGGGCGACGCACGCAAGGTGACGGGACGGGCCATCCTGGACTGGAGGCCGACGCAGGCCTTCAAGGCGAACCTGTCCGTGACGGTCAACCAGGACCGCTCGGACGTCCAGGCGACCCAGTTCACCTCCAACTACCTGAACACCTACGGCAGCCCGAGCCAGGCTGCCGCGGCCGGCGAGGCGCCGATCTCGCAGGACCCCTATGCGGTGGTCAATCCCGCCGCCTTTGCGGCCCTGACCACGCCGGGCTCTCCCGCATACAACCCGACCTTCCTGTCCCACCAGGCCCTGGCCTTCAGCCGTGCGGCCGCCGGCCAGGGCGGCGGCCTCGACTACCTCGGCGGGGTGAACCCCGGGAACAACGCGACGCTGGCCACATGGAACCCCAACTTCCCGCAGTCGAGGGACGAACACTTCTACTCCGCAGCCCTTCGCCTCGACTACAAGCTGAGCGACCTGCTGACGGCGACTTCGATCACCTCCTACAGCCAAAAGAACAACGATTTCTCCTTCGACAACTCGGCGACCGACGACTCGGCCCTGCTGGTCCGCATCTTTGGGCCCCAGAGATACGTGAGCGAAGAGGCGCGCATCGCAGCCGACACGAGCACGATCCACGCCCTGGCCGGCGTGGCCTACGACCATTCCAACGTCGGAGACAACTTTGCGCTGGACTTCCCTGACAGCGCGATCAGCGAACCCATCCCAGGCCTGACCTTCAACGACCTGCTGTCGCAGGAGCGTCAGCACATCGACAACTACGGCGTGTTCGGAAACATCGAATATGCGGTGACGTCGAGCTTCAAAGTGACCGGAGGGGTCCGGTACAACGAGTCCGACCGCAAGGCCTCGCTCTGCAACTCCGACCCGGCCTACGATACCTCCCAGGATCAGGCCCAGGTCTTCTCGATCCTCTCGTCGGCGCTTCGCGCCGGCGCGGGGCTGCCTGCCGAGGCGCCCGTGGCGATCGCTCCCGGTCAGTGTTTTACGCTGAACACGACGTCTGCGCCCACGGACCCGGCTTTCCTGCGGCCGACCATCGCCCCGACCAGCCTGTCGCTTCGGGAGCATAACGTGCCCTGGCACGTGGGGGTGGACTACACCCTCCCCCAGGGAACGCTGCTGTATGCGACGATCAGCAAGGGCTACAAGGCGGGCGTGATCCCCAATATCAGCGGGACGACTACGAGCCAGTACGAGACGGTGAAGCAGGAGGCCCTGCTCGCCTATGAAACGGGCTTCAAGGCGCCCCTCTTCTCCCGGCGCCTGCAGATAAATGCCGCCGCCTTCTATTACGATTACGCCAACAAGCAGGTCCGGGTCCGCGAGCTCGACCCGATCTTCGGCCTGCTTGAGGTCGGCGCCAACGTGCCCAAGTCGGAAGTCTACGGCGCCGAGGGAGAGTTCGTCGCCCGCCCGCTTCCCGGCCTCACCCTGTCGCTGAGCGGCACCTATCTCCGCTCCGAGGTCACAAGCGACTTCTCCACCGTCAACGGCCTCGCCGTCTTCAACCCGGAAGGATACACGGGCAATTTCAGGGGATCGCGCCTGCCCGACACACCGACCTTGTCGGGCACGGCGGATGCGAACTACGACTTCGACCTGCCGCGCGACCTGAAGGGCTTCGCGGGCGCGAACCTGCTCTACGAGGGCACATCGAACGACACCTTCAAGACGCCCGTCCTGCTGGCGCACGATTTCGACCTCGGCGCCTATGAGCTCTTGGATCTGCGGACCGGCGTCTACGCTGAGAACGACACCTGGAAGGTGTCGCTCTACTGCCGCAACTGCACCAATACCTACTATACGCCGTCGAAGGGCTTCGGCACGGAGACCTTCTATCGCTATGCGGGCCATCCGGTGACGGTCGGGGTGACCTTGACCCTGCGCACGCCTTGACGGGGCGGCTGGAGCACAGCGCTCGCGAGACGCGATGACCGAGACGCTCCGTTTGGGCGATCTGCTGGACTGGATGGACGGCCAGGGCCTAGGCGCCGGCCCCGCCAGCGACGTCGAACACCTCGCGGGCGGCACGCAGAACCTGATGCTGCGGTTTCGCAGGGGCGATGAGCGCTACGTCCTTCGCAAGCCGCCGCCCCACCCGACGGAGGACGCGTCCAAGACCATGGCGCGGGAGATCCGGGTCCTGACCGCCCTGGCGGCGACGGCGACGCCCCATCCCCGCATGATCGCCGCCTGCACGGACGACCAGGTACTCGGCAGCGTCTTTTACCTGATGGAAGCCGTTGACGGCTTCAACGCCACCGTAGCGCTGCCGCCCTTGCATGCCGGCGACCCGGCCATTCGGCGCCAGATGGGGTTTTCCCTGGTCGACGGGCTCCTGGCTCTGGGCGCGGTGGATTACGAGGCGGTCGGCCTGGCGAGCTTCGGCCGCCCCGACGGCTTCCTGGAACGGCAGGCGCCCCGCTGGCTGGCGCAGCTTCAGTCCTACTCCAAGCATCAGGCCTGGCCCGGCCCTTCCGTATTGCCTCATGTCGAGGGGGTCGCACGCTGGCTCGAGCAGAACAGGCCGCGCCATTTCACCCCGGGGATCATCCACGGCGACTACCACCTCGCCAACGTCATGTTCCGCCACGACGGCCCCAAGCTCGCCGCCATCATCGATTGGGAGATGAGCACCCTCGGCGATCCGCTGCTTGATCTGGGCTGGGTGCTGGCGGTGCGCCCGGACGAGGACGAGATCGACGACTCCGCCCCGGCTTCGGCCGCATGGCGCGGCCTTCCTCCCAACAACGCGCTGATCGCGCATTACCGGCGAGGCAGCCCGCGCGACCTGTCCGCGATCGAATGGTACGTCGTGCTCGCGTGTTTCAAGCTGGGCATCGTCTTGGAAGGCAGCCACGCCCGCGCCTGCGCCGGAAAGGCCGATGCAGCGACTGGGGATAGGTTGCATGCCAGGGCTGTCGGCCTGCTGAACCGCGCAAGTCGCGTTTCAGGACTCACCTTGCATCAACGTCCTTAGTCTTGTCGCTTAAACACCGTCGGTTGAATCGACTGCCGCCTGAACGACCGCCGCCTGATCGCCTGATGTCGCTCCGCTATCGGCGCACAGATCGGTCCACGGGGTCTATCTCGGCCGGCGCGTTTGCGTCCGTCCGTAAAGCGAGAAGGCCGGCGCTCCAATGCTCCCCAGTCGACTTGGCGCAACGTGGAGCGGAAGCGCCCCGGGCCGAAGCGTTCAGGATGGCGCCTCGCCTCAGTCCTCTCGCCTGCGGCCGCAGCCCATGGCTGGGAGCGGGCCGCCGCTTAGCCATGGCCGCCACTCGCAAGACCCGCAAGGGTCGACGCAGGGCCTTCAAACCCGACGTGATCGCAAAGAGCGGTGCTGGATGGCGTAGGCCGCACGTCGGGGTATGAAGGCTGATCGAAGCGACGGACGGCTTCAAGAGGTCGGCGGCGTGCTCGTACGGCGCCCCGCCCGCTTCTGAGCCCGGGGGGAAGAGCGACATGGTGGACGGCGTGCCCAAGACCCAGGCTTCATCTAATCTCGCCGGTGGCGGGCGGACTCGCCCGGGGGGCGCCGGTGTAGCCCTTGCGGCGCTCGGCATCGTCTACGGCGACCTCGGGACCAGTCCGCTCTACACCATGCAGACGGTGATGGGCTCGGTCGGGGCGAGCTCTCCGGCCGACACGGCTTTGGGCGTCCTGTCGCTGATCTTCTGGACGCTGCTGGTCACCATCTCGCTGAAGTACTGCTTCTTCGTCATGCGGGCCGACAACCATGGCGAGGGCGGCATCATGGCGCTCATGTCGCTGGTGGGCATGAACGACTGGCGCCGGGCGACCTTCCTGGGCGCGACCATGGGCCTGCTCGGGGCCGGGCTGATCTACGGCGACGGCATCATCACGCCGGCCATCTCGGTCCTGAGCGCGCTGGAGGGCGTGAACGTCGCCACGCCCGTGCTGAAGCCCTACGTCCTGCCGGTCACGGTCGCCGTTCTGGTCGCCCTCTTCAGCGTCCAGCGCTTCGGGACGGCCAAGATCGGCCGCGCTTTCGGTCCGGTGATGCTCGCCTGGTTCGTCGTCATCGGCGTGATCGGCCTGGTCGGCGTGCTCCGCCACCCCTCGGTGCTGCAAGCCGTAGATCCCCGCTTCGGGGTGCGCCTGCTCATGCACAGCGGCCCTACGGCCCTGGCGCTGCTCGGCGGCGTCTTCCTCTGCGCCACGGGCGGGGAAGCGCTCTATGCGGACATGGGACATTTCGGAGCCCGGCCCATCCGGCTGGCCTGGTACGCCGTTGTCCTGCCGTGCTTGCTGCTGAGCTACGCCGGGCAGGCGGGCATGGTTCTGGGCGGCGTCCCCAAGGGCGCCAACCTCTTCTTCACGCAGGCGCCCCCGTGGGCGGTGATCCCGCTCGTCGTGCTTGCGGCCCTGGCGACCATCATCGCCAGCCAAGCCATCATCACCGGCGCCTTCTCTATGACGCGCCAAGCCATGCAGCTCGGATGGCTGCCCGGGTTCGAGATCCGCCAGACGTCGGACCAGGTCTACGGGCAGATTTACGTGCCGGTGGTGAACGGCCTGATGGCCGTGGGCACCGTCCTCATGGCCTTGTCCTTCCGCAGCTCCGACCGCCTGGCTGGAGCCTTCGGGACTGCGGTGGCGACCACGATGGTGCTGACGACCTTCCTCCTGATCAGGGCCATGACCCACATCTGGCGATGGCCCATCCTGATCGTCGCGCCCCTGGCGCTCCTCTTCCTGACCGTGGATGTAGGCTTCTTTGTCGCCAACCTCGCCAAGATCGTCGATGGCGGCTGGATCCCGCTGACGCTCGGCACCGCCATCTTCCTCGTCATGGTGACGTGGCGCACGGGGGCCCAGGCGTTACGGGCCAAGCTCGCCAGCCTTGCCGAACCGGTGGACGCCTTCCTGGCCGAACTGAAGGCGGAGCGCGTTCCCCGCGTGCCCGGCACCGCGGTCTTCCTGACCCGCCCGACCGACAAGATACCCGCCTTCGTCAGCGACTACGTCCGCAACATGGGCTCGCTGCACAGGACCGTGCTCGCCCTGCACATCCGCTTCGAGGAGCAGCCCCGCATCGAGGAGGCGGAGCGGGCGGAGATTGAGGAGGTCGCGCCCGAGTTCTGGCGCGTCACCCTCCGCTACGGCTTCATCGAGGCGCCGGACCTCGTTGGCGCGCTGCGGCGCCTGAAGGGCTTGGCGTCGGCCGACCTGGATCAGGCGGTGTTTTTCGCGACCCGGGACATCGTGACGCCCGCGGGCCACTCCGTCCTGTCCCGCTGGCGGCTCGGCCTGTTCTCCTACCTCTACCGCAACGCCGCCCGCGTCACCGACCGCTTCAACCTGCCCCAGGACCGCACCGTAGAAGTCGCCCGACAGGTCCAGCTGTAGCAGGTCAGGCTTCCAGGTCATGGATCAGTGTGGCCGACCAGGCCGGCGCAATGAATTGCACCGACGTTCAGAGCTGAACGGGCTGACTTAGGGCAGGTGGAGCAGCAGAGCACAAGTCTTTTAGCAAGACGAGATCCTCCCGGCCTCCTGCATCTGCTCTGAACATCCAGCCTGGCGAGGAATGAAAACTAGCTTTCAGCGGGAACCGTGTCATCGCGCAGACCGCTTAGCCGGCGAATGGCGACCGCCGACTGGCCGCTTGGCGGATACCGTGGTGCGTCCGCCGGAAGCCGAGCCTGCAGCGCCGACCGCCTCGGAGTGATCATGGCCGCCTCACGCTTCGTCATCCACAGGTCCAACGTGAACCTGTGGGTCGTGCCGCTCGAGATGTCGCTGGCGTCCTTTCTGCTGTTCGCGGCCACGATGGTTCCGGACACGCTCGCCGCGTACCATGTCATACACCTGCCGACCTGGTTCTCGATGGGCGGGATAGACGACGCGCGTGCGATCCTCAGCGCGATGCTGGGCTGCGTCAGCACGGTGCTTGCCCTGATCTTCTCCGTGGCGCTCCTGGTCCTGTCGATGGTCGCCAACCTGTTTGGACCTAGGCTCCTGTATCGCTTCGTGCAGGACTGGGTGACCCAGGTCTGCATCGGCATCTTCATGGCCGCATTCATCTACGTCTTCCTGGTGTTCCTGGTCACCCACCAGGACGCCGACAGCACCTTCATCCCGCAGGTGTCGCTCATCACGAGCTGGTTCCTCGTCATCGGCGCTTTCGGCTTCCTTGTATTTTACAGCCACCGCGTAGCGACCCTGATCCAGAACCCTGACGCCATCGGCCGCATCGTCGACGACCTGCGCAAGGCTGCGGACCAGGTCCGTCGGGAGGACAGAGGGGAGCCTGGCGCAGCCGCCATCGCCACCGCTGGCCGCCTGGCGTCAGGCGATGGCGCGCCCGTGCTCAGCATCAAGAGCGGCTACCTGCAGAAGATCGACCACGTCGCCCTTGTGCAGGCCGCGGCGCGGGCGGATGCGTGGGTCTCCCTGCCGTTCCGGCCGGGGCAGTACGTGCTGGAAGGGGAGGCGCTCGCCCTGGTCTCGCCCCCCCAGGCCGCGTCCGCCCTCCAGCGGACGGTGGTGGAGAAGATCATGCTGGGACGCCACCGGGTCCTGTACCAGGACCTCGAGTTCGGCGTCGCCCAGATCGTGGAGATCGCCATCCGCGCCCTCAGCCCCGCGGTCAACGACACCTTCACCGGCGTCGCCAGCGTCGACCTGCTGGGAGAGGCGCTGATCATCCTGGCCGGCACGCCGCGCATCGGCGGCGACTGGTACGGAGCCGACGGGACCCTGCGCCTACGGGTCCGCCCCCTGCGGCTGTCGCGCCTTGTCCGGCAGGCGTTCGATCAGATCAGACAGGCGTCGGCGGACAACCCGGCCGTCCTGATAAGGCTACTGTCCATCATCGGGCGCCTGGCGCCCAGCATGCGCGATGCGGAGAGCCGCGCCGCACTGTTCGACCAGGCCAGGGCGGTGTGGGAGACCGGGACCGGCAAGGCGCCGGTGACGATGGACCGCGAGGACATCGATGCGGCCTACGCCGAGGCCAGGGAGGCGTCCAAGCCCGTCAGAGATCTCACGCCGGTGGCCGCGCCGGCCCTGTAGCTAGAGTGAGGTGATTACGTCTTTGGGCCCCTCAGGGGCCTGGACGAAGCAGTGCTCGTGAGTGACGAGCATGCCGGTGACACCGCGCGCGGGGTTATGCGCGGCGGACACCCCCACGATCGCAGCCACTTCGACTGAGAAGTTCTCAAGGACCGAGCGGCTTGCCCGGCTCACGTAGACAAGCCGTGGGGAGCCAATCCCGCACGTTCGCCTGCCATTTCAATGCGCCATGTTGAGCGAGCACAACGTCTCGAAGCTCTGATAACGCCAGCAAGCGAGGCGAGGTGATCTGGCTTTGAGCCGTCATGACGCGCGCGGCAGGGATCGGCTCGCGATGGCCCCTCACGATCGGCCCCTGCATCGTGGCTCTCGTCTTCCGACGGCCCATCCCCGTCGTAAGACCGGGGGCAAGCCATGCGGAACGTGAGCGAATGGACGTCTGGTCGGGCGTTGATCGCCGACGTCCGCTCTCCCCGACCTGCGCCTCCTCCTGCGTCAAGGCCGGTCGGGTGACCAGCCGCCGCCGAGCGCCCGGTAGAGGCGCACAAGCGTGACCTCCAGGTCGGTCTGAGCCTGAGCGAGGGTGTCCTGGTCGCGGAACACGGCAGTCTGGGCGACCGTCACGTCGATGAAGCTCTCCACGCCCTGCAGATAGCGCTGCTCGGAGACGTGAAGCGCGACCTCGTCGGCGCGCGCCACGTGGCGCACTTCGCCCAAGCGGTGCTGGACCTCGGCGTAAGCGGTCAGGGCGTCGTCGACGTCGCGCCAGGCCTGCAGCACCGTACGGCGATAGCTCAGCGCCGCCTCGCGTTCAGCCGCGCGGCGGAGCTGAAGCTCCCCGCGCAGCTGACCTCCCTCGAAGATCGGCAAGCTGATCGTGGGCCCGACCATGAACATGCGCGACGCGTAGTCAAACAGGTGATGCACGCCAAGCGCCTCGTCGCCGAAGGATCCGGTGAGGCTCACGTCCGGGTAGAAGGCGGCCACCGCTACGCCGGTCTGCGCGGTCGCGGCATGCAGGCGCGCCTCAGCTTCGCGAATGTCGGGGCGACGGCGGAGCAGAGCCGACGGTAGCCCGATCGGCACGCTCAGCGGGGTCGCAGGTTGGAAATCAGGCGGCTCACTCCTGCCGGGCCTCAATTCCGTCTCCAGGCTGCGTGGCGGCTCGGCCAGCAGCAGGCCGATGGCGTTGACGAGCTGCGCCTCGTCGGCGTGCAGGTTGGGCAGATCCTCCCCGATCGAGGCGACCTGCGCATTGGCCTGAGCGGCGTCCGAGGCGTTGGCGACGCCGTTGCGCAGCCGATCGCCGATCAGCCGATCACGCGCGTCGGCGTTGACCAGGTTCCTGCGCACGACCTGTTCGCGCGCCTGCACGCCGCGAAGCTGCATATAGGTTTGGGCGAGGTCGGCTTCTGCGGAGATCATCAGGCCGTGACGCGCCTCGATCTCAGCCTCGGCGTCGGCGCTCGCCGCCTCCACGCCGCGCCGAACCCGGCCGAAGAGGTCGAGCTCCCAGCTCGCCTGCAGCATGGCGTCGTCCAGATTGTACTCCAGCGGCGCGCCGGGTGTGGGCTCGATCAGCGACAGCGTGCCGTTCTTGCTCTCGCGCATGTGGGTGTAATGCTCTTGGCCCATCAAGTGAGGCAATCCCTGGGCGGCGACCTCGCGGCGGGTGGCGCGGGCCTGGACGATCCGCTCGGCGGCGATCTGCAGGTCGAGGTTCTGGCGGGCGAGGCGCGCGACCAGCGAGGACAGCTCCGGATCGCGAAAGCTCGTCCACCAGGCGTCATCCACCGGCCCCTCCCCGGTGCGGCTCGGCGTATCGGAGGGCTCAGGGGCGAAGTGCGGGGCCGAGGGCTGGGGCGGCGGCCCGTGGAAGTCCGGGCCGACCGTGCAACCGGCGAGCGCTGTGGCGAGAAGAGCGGCGGCGGTGGCGCATCGGCTTAGCGCCATCCGGTCACGCGCTGATCGTGCGTCCTTTGCAGGGCCACCACATCCTCCAGGTGGGTGTCGACGACGACTTCGGTCGACATGCCCACGCGCACCAGCGCCGCCAGCCGTTGATTGGGCGAGAAGACGATCTTGACCGGCAGGCGCTGGACGATCTTGGTGAAGTTGCCGGTCGCGTTGTTGGGCGGGATAGGTGCGTAGGCGGCCCCGGTCGCGGGCGGCAGGCTGTTGACCAGGCCGTCGAGATCGATGTCGTAAGCGTCGATATGGATGCGGGCGTGCTGGCCCGGCCGCATGTGGCGCAGCGCCAGTTCGCGATAGTTGGCCATGACGTAGACGCCGTTGAGCGGCACCACGGTCATCACCGCCTGGCCGGGGCTGACGTGGTCACCTACCTGGACCTGGCGCTGGTCCACCACGCCGTCCAGGGGCGCGGTGATGCGGGCATAGGACAGGTTCAGCCGCGCCTGCTCCAGCTGGGCGTCATCCATGGCGACCTTGCCGCGGGCGGCCGCGACGGAGGCCCTGAGCGAGTCCAGCTGCTTGCGCTGCGCATCGAGTTCGGCCCGCGCCGAGGCGAGCGAAGCCTGGTCCTGGCGGCGCATGGTGTCGGCCTGCTGGCGCTGCTGGGTGGTGCCTGCGCCGGTCGCGGCCAGGTTGGCGTAACGCTCCGCGTCTGTGGCCGAAAGCGACAGGTGGGCTGCGGCCGACGCGATCTGGGCCTCAGCCTGGCGGATCATGGCGGGCTGGCGCGCGACCTGGGCCTGCGCTTCCGCGACGTGCGCCTGATCGCTGGCGATGTTGGCGCGGGCCTGATCGACGGCGGTCCGATAATCGCGCTCGTCGATGACGACGAGCAGCTGGCCGGCGCTGACCCGCTGGTTGTCGTTCACGGCCACGGCCGTGATCTGGCCCGAGATGCGCGGGGCGATGGTGGCGTAATGCGCGGTTGCGTAAGCGTCGTCGGTGCGTTGCAGCGGGTGCGGCGCCAGGACGATCCACACCACCACGACGATGATGACGAGAAGGACCAGGCCGCCGACCAGCCAGGGCCAAAGCGGTTTCTTCTTCGGCTCTCCCGAGTCGCCGGCGCCTTTCTTTTCGTCGTCTTTCTTCGAGCCGTCGTCCTTGGGCCCTCCGTTCTTGGTCTTCTCGTCCCGCTTTTCCTTGGATGCAGCAGTCTCGTCCCGGGACCCTGGGTCGGATGGCTCACCTTCCGAGGGCGGCCTGCCTTCGTCGGGCTCATGCTTGTCCTCAGCCATGTCAGCCCTTGTCCGCCAGTTCGAGGCGCGGCGGCAAGGTTCGCGTGGGGATCAGGACCGCGAGCACCAGAAGCAGCAGCGTCAGCCCCGCGAAGCCGGCGTAGATGTCCAGCGTGGTCAGGGTCGTGACCTCGACTTGGACCGCGCCGTTCAGCGCGCGCAAAGCCGTCCCGCCCGGCCCGTGGCCTCCGGGCTCAAGATGAAGCGCTGAGGAGGGCAGGCGTCCCAGTTGGACGAGGGAGATCCGATTCTGGCCCAATCCGTCAAGTATGCGCTCGCGGTGAAAGGCGCCGCGCCATCGGGTGATCAGGGTCAGCAGGCCTGCGCCGATCGCTTCCGAGAGCGCACGCGGCGCGTTCACCAGCGCGGCGCCGAGCGGCCCCTGCTGGGGCGTCAGCGAATTGGTCGCGATCATGAGAAGCGGCATCACGACAAGCGGCTGCCCGACCGCCTGCAGCGCCTGGATGCCCACGAACTGCGTGGCGTCCCAGGCGCTGTTGATCAGGAGCCCCCAGCAACAGGCGGCGATGATGCAGATCAGGCCCGCTGCGCTCACCGCGCGCGCGTCCGCCCACCTGTGGTCGAGCAGCCATGCGGTCGCCGGCAAAAGCGCCAGTTGCATCAAGGCGATCTCCACAGTCACGGCCTGCGCCTGCAGCGGGCGGAAGCCACGCACCTGCTCCAGGAAGCTGAGCGGCACCTGGGAAGCGGCAAGCCCGATCATGATGAACAGGATGAGCGCTATCGCCGGGTAGAGGAGGTTGCGCGTCTTGAGCAGCTTCAGCCCGACCAGCGGCTCCTCGGCCGTGAGTTCGCGCAGCACGAACAAAGGAATGGCGATCACGGCGGTCAGGGCCGAGAGCGAGATGAACGGAGAGTTGAACCAGTCGTACTGCTCGCCTTGGCTAAATACGATAGCCATCGCCCCGAAGGCGATCAGGGTCAGCAGCGCGCCTAGCGCGTCATAGGTCTTCAGCTTGTCGTACTTGGGTTCGTCCTGCGGCAGGCCGTACCAGACCAGCAGCGCCGATACGACTGCGAGCGGCAGCGCCTGCAGGAAGATGAAGCGCCAATCCATCACCACGTCGGTCCACAGCGCCGCCACAGACGCCGCCAGGCTAGGGACAAGCGTTGCGGTCATGGCGTAGAAAACCAGGCCGTAGAGCCGAATGGCCGGCGGCAGCACCTTCAGCGCCACAGTGATGAGGTTGGAGATGATCGCACCCTCCCCTATCCCCTCCAAAGCTCTTGCACCATACAGCAGCGGGACGGCGCGCCCACATAGCGGCGCCGCGAGGCTTGTGACGCAGACGAACCCTATGGCGGCCAGTAGGAAGCGTCGGGCGGAGAAGATGGCCCCTAGCGAGGGCCCCGTGACCGCGCCCAAGATCACACCTATGAAATAAAGGGTGGTGAACCAGGAGGTGGTGTCGTGGCTCAAGCCGACGCCGCCCGAAATGTCGGGCAGGGCGATAGCGACGACCTGATCGTTGAACTCCGCAAACGAAACGCCCAGCACGACGCCTAGCAGTCCGATCAAAGGCCTGACGTCCATCTCGCCTCCCGCATCTGTCGCGGTCATCTATGCGGACTGGCGGCCGAAAACTCCATCTTGCCGAGATCACAACAGATATCTTTGACTTTGTTCCTCCGCCTGGGCTTGCACTGATCCGCCGCGACGCTTCAGCTCCGTCTCCGCGCTGAAGCGCACGTCGATGTCTCGATCCCGGCCGAGTTCCAGGAGGGCTTCATCACCGAGATCGAGCCAAGCCTTGCCTCGGTTGACGCCAGCCGGCACGCGCGGCAGCAGCCCGGGCTCTCGGCTCCAGGCGATCATCTGGTTCAAGGACGTCGCGTTCAACATGTCACGCAAATGATGGGCGGTGACATAGGCGTCCGGCATGGCGCGGTGCGCCGGCAAGCCCGTCTCGTGGTCCAGGCCTTCGGGTCGGCGCAGGTAGCGCAGCATCTGGTTGGAGAAGCGCGGCAGCTGCAGCCACACCCGCAGCGCGCACTTCCAGGTGCAGATCCAATCCGCCCCGCCCGTGAGGCTCGGCCTACAATACCGCTGCTCGAACGCCGCCCGATGAGCAGCGAGGGCCGCGACGCCGCCTTCAGGGCGCAGCACTTCAGGGGCGAGCGTCTTCCAGAAGGGCGCATCGGCGACCTGGGCGTCCAGGATGTGGTGGACGGCCATCGTGTCCGGCGAGATTTCGCGGCCCGGGTTGACGAAGCGAGCCCCCCGCTCCTCATTGAGCCGCCAGACGCCGTCCTCACCCCGCAAGACGTCCTGCCAGCCGATCTCGCAGACGTCGTGCGTCCCTGTCCCCGCGGTCTCTAAGTCGATGACACGAACACGGGCCAGGGGAGACGGCACGAGGGCTCCTGATCCCTGCTAAGCCGGCTGCAAGGATCGCGCCGCCGCCGTCGTCTGGCGCCAGCCGAGCGCGGGCGCCACGTGGGTCAGGATGGCTTCGATAACGTGAGCGTTGTACGCGACCCCCAGCTGGTTCGGCACGGTGAGGAGGAGCGTGTCGGCCTCGGCGATCGCCTCGTCAGCGCGGAGCTGTTCCACCAGCACGTCCGGCTCGGCGGCGTAGGAGCGCCCGAACACGGCGCGCATGTTGTCGATCACGCCGATCTGGTCGCTGCTCTCGCCCCGCCCGAAATAGGCGCGGTCCCGCTCGTCGGTGAGGGCGAAGATCGACCGCGACACCGAGACGCGCGGCTCGCGTGCGTGTCCGGCCGCCTTCCAGGCTTCGCGATAAGCGCGGATCTGCTTGGCCTGCTGGATGTGCAGCGGCTCGCCGCTCTCGTCGGCCTTCAGGGTCGAGCTCTGCAGGTTCATGCCCGCCTTCGCCGCCCAGACGGCGGTGGCGTTCGAGGCCGAGCCCCACCAGATGCGCTCGCGAAGCCCCGGGGAATGAGGCTCCAACCGCAGCAAGCCGGGCGGGTTGGCGAACATCGGGCGCGGGTTCGGCTGAGCGAACCCCCTGCCCTCCAGGAGCTGCAGGAACACCTCGGCATGGCGGCGGCCCATGTCGGCGTCGCTCTCGCCCGCCCCCGGCTGATAGCCGAAGTGACGCCAGCCCTCGACCACCTGCTCGGGCGATCCGCGGCTGAGGCCAAGCTGTAACCGCCCGCCGCCGATCAGGTCCGCCGCGCCGGCGTCCTCGACCATGTACAAGGGGTTCTCGTAGCGCATGTCGATCACGCCGGTGCCGATCTCGATGCGCCGGGTCCGGGCGCCGACGGCGGCCAGCAGCGGGAACGGCGAGGCGAGCTGCTGGGCGAAGTGGTGGACCCGGAAGTACGCGCCGTCGGCGCCGAGCTCCTCAGCCGCCACGGCCAGGTCGATGGATTGCAGGAGCACGTCGCTGGCCGAGCGCACTGCAGACTGCGACGCGGCCGACCAATGACCGAAGGACAGGAAGCCGATCTTTTTCATGAGCGCTATATGGGGATCGACCTGCGGCCGACGGTAGGGCCGCCAGGTTGCGCACACGGGGTCCGGCGCTGCCGCCTCATCGCCAAGGCTCCCCGATCCGAGCGTTCAGGATTCTGCGCTCGGCCGGGTACGGACCCTTCTGTACCAAGCGTCAAGGCGCGGGTGACCGGCGTCGAGCGTGCGATCGAAGCGCAGGGACGCTCTTGACGGCGTCCAGTGCGCGCGGCTCGGATTGCAAATGGGTGCTGGCCTTGCTCGCGTTCGTCACGGTCGGCGACGGAGCGCGCTTGCGCTTCGCCCCAGGGCGCCAGCTTTGGGTCGTTTCAGCCGGCGCGGTCGGCGGCGTTGAAAGGCTCTGGCCATGGCGCGCCAGCGCTAGGCGGTGGAGCCGAGGTCACGTCCGCTCCTCGCCTTCGATCTGGGCGATCCTGGGGTCGCCGCCGTTCAGGTGCGAGGCGAGCAGGTGGCCAAGCGCCACCGCAGCGACGCACAGCACCACCGACGCGGTCACGTTGAGCAAGGCGCGCGCGGTCTGGCCCGAGCGCAGCAGGTCCAGCGTCTGCAGGCTGAAGGAGGAGAAGGTGGTGAAGCCTCCGCACACGCCCACCATGACGAACAGCCGCGCCTCCTCGGACAAGGGAAAGCGGCCGTGCGAGAGCGTCAGAGTGCCGAACCCGCCGATCAGGAACGAGCCGAGGACATTGATCAGGATGGTGCCCCAGGGCGTCGCCTGGCTGATCGGCAGGGTAAGCAGCGACAGGCCATAGCGGCCAAGCGTGCCGAGCGCACCGCCCAGCGCCAGGACGAGGGCGATCCGAAGGCTCATGGCCAGTGACTCCCGTTCGCGATCATCTCAGCGAGCCATCGGCAGAGGCGTTCGGGGCGTGGGCCAGCATCTGTCGCGTGGTCCGCCCAGCGCCCACTCGGCCCCCTCGTTGTGGCGATACGCACCCCTGACCAGGGCGTCGGCCTGCATCTCATTGATCATGATCAGCCGCGTCTCCCCAGCATCGCGCCAGCCTTTGCGGACGCAGCGGCCAAGGCGGCGACCAAGCCGGCGCGCGCGCCACGCGCTCCGGACGGAAGGGCCAGGATGCGCCTGGTCATGACCGCCGCCACAGGGCGTGACGCCCGGAATGGGAGCTGCAGACTGGCGCACGACGCTCAGCCAAACCGCCTGTTCTGCTCGAAGCATGCCCATGATCCTACCGCCGTAGGTGGACGGCCCACCAGCGCTCGGTGACACTGTCTCGCAGTCTTGCCGCAACACCAATCGAGCCGGGGTCGTTAGCTCACGAGGCGTGGAGATGACGGATGGACGAGATCGAACGGGCGCAGGCCAACCTGATCGTCCACACCACCACGCCCCTGAACGCGGAGCCGGCGATGGACCGGCTCGTCGCCAGCTTCGTCACGCCGCAGAGCCAGCTCTACATCCGAACCCACGGCGAGGTTCAGCACCTGGACGCCGACACCCACAGGGTGAAGGTGACCGGCCGCGTGGATCGGGAGCTGGACTTCAGCGTCGCCGAGCTCAGGACGCGGTTCGCCAGCCATAAGGTGATGGCGGTGCTGCAGTGCGCGGGCAACCGCCGCGCCGACCTGCAGGAGGTCGCCAAGACCGCGGGCGATCCCTGGCGGGCGGGTGCGATCGGCAACGTGGAATGGACGGGCGTCCTGCTGCGCGACGTGCTCGCCGCCGCGGGCGCGCCATCGACAGGCGGTTCGCAGGTCGCCTTCTACACGTCGGACGAGATCGAGGTGGAGGGTGAAAAGGGCCGCTACGGCGTCTCGATCCCGCTGGCCAAGGCCTTGCAGGATGAGGTGTTGCTGGCCTTCGAGGCCAACGGTGAACCGCTGGCGGCGGAGCACGGCTTTCCCGTGCGGGTGATCGTCCCGGGCTACGCCGGCGTCCGCAGCGCCAAGTGGCTGAGCGAGATCAGGGTGCAGGACGAGCCGGCCGACAGCCCCATCCAGCGACACGACTACAAGCTCTTTCCCGCCAGCGTCACCAAGGCGGACGCTGACTGGGATCGGGGCCTCACCATCGACGCCATGCCCATCAACTCCGCCATCTGCACGCCGCGTCACGGACAGACACTGCAAGCGGGACCGATCAAGCTCGCCGGCTGGGCTACCGCGTCGCAGCGCTCGATCAGCCGCGTCGACGTCTCCATCAACGGCGGCCGGAGCTGGTCCCAGGCCAGCCTCGAGCAAGACGCCGACGCGCCGAGCGCCTGGACGCTGTGGGCTCTCCAGACCGAGCTCAAGAAAGGGGAGCACGAACTGGTGGTGCGCGCCTGGGACAGCGCCATGCAGACCCAGCCCGGCGATCCCGATCAGACCTGGAACTTTCCCGGTTACCTCGCCACTCACCAGCACCGCATCCACGTCAGCGCGAGTTGAGTGCCGGAGGGCGGATCACGTTTTCTGCCGCTCGGCGAAGACGATCTTGCCGAACGCCGAATGGGATGGAGCGCAAGGGCGAACCTCATCAGGCCTGAAATGGGACTGCGAGGGCGCCTTACCGGCGTCGAGTGCGACGTGGGCGATGCGGCCAGGCCGCAGGAGGCTCAGAGCTCGGCCAAACCGCCGACCTCACGCCCTGCGCTGGTCGTCAAGCGGTACGGTCGGCCCAGGCGCCCGCCGCCCAGCGGGTTCGGTCTTCGGCCGACTTCCGCTGAAGATAGACCAGGCTGCAGCGCGCCCGACCCGTCCGCTTGGAGGGGGCGAAGGACGCCTGAAAGCTGCCAAATCAGGCGGCAGCGACCCATATGCGTCCTGTCGTAGCGAAGCGTCGCTCTCATCACCGATGCGGTCATGCTGACTGACGCGGTTTCGCGGCTGGCGAAAGGTCAGGCGGCTCTCTCGCTTTCTACTTCGTAGTTATGCACGAAGTCGTTCGGCGGCTTAGGGCCCCAGTTCGCCAGGCTGTCCTCCATGGCGTAGTTGGTGGGCGTCCAGAGGCTGTGGTCGTCGATGTGGTCCATGTCGGAGTAGTATTCGAACCACGAACCCCAGGGGTCCTGGATGTAGTGGAAGAAGTTCGAGCCGATCGTGTGGCGGCCGAACCCCCAATCGCCCTTGCCGGCCTTCTCCACCAGGGCGCGGCCGCCACGGCCCACCTCGTCGGGATCGGCGACCTGGAAGCTCGCATGGTGGAAGCCGACGCCCGGCGACTTGGCGAAGGCGACGACATGGTGGTCGCTGTCCTTGCGCGCGCAGCAGAAGGCGATCACGTCCTGCGCCCGGTCGGCGAGCCCCATGCCGAGCGCTTCGGTGACGAACGCCACGCTCTTCAGGACGTCGGGGCTGAACACCAGGATGTGCCCCAGGCGCTGGGGCCTGGCGGCCGCGTAGGCGGCGCCCGGCAGCATGGCGGATCGGCGCTTGCGCACCACCCGGCCGGGGGCGTTCACCTCGAATGGCGGGACCGCCGTCAACTCCGCATCGGCCGGCCTCTCGCTCAGATGGATCAGCATCCCATTCGGATCCTGCACCCACAGACCGTTGTCTTCGAAACCGCTTGGGGCCGAGACGACTTTCCCACCCTGCGCCGAAGCCTTCCCGGCGAGGGTGTCCAGGTCATCGGCCCGGAGCGAGATGTGGTGCAGCCGCTTGCGCGCCGCGCCGCCCAGGAGCACGACGGAGTCGCGGTCCTGCCCCTCGCAGCGGAAGCGGGCGACTTCACCTTCCACGTCCGCCTTCAGTCCGGCGTCGGTGTAGAAGTCGACGCCGGGCTGCAGGTCCGGCACCTCTAGCGTGACAGACAGCGCCCCTAGAACGGCCATGGCGTATCCTCCCTTGTCGATTATGCCCGGATCACCCGGTTTTCAATCACGCCGATCTGATCGATCTCGCAGCGCACGACGTCGCCGGGCTGCAGGAAGACCTGAGGGTCCATCCCCACGCCGACGCCTTCGGGCGTGCCGGTGGCGATCAGGTCGCCGGACTCCAGCGTGAAGGCGGTGGAGAGATAGGCGATCTGGGCCCAGAGATTGTGGACCATGGCGCCGGTATTGCTCTTCTGGCGAAGCTCGCCGTTGACGTAGCAGCGCAGCTCCAGGGCGTGCGGATCGGCGATCTCGTCGGCGGTGACGATCCAGGGTCCGATGGGGCCATGAGTGTCGAAGGACTTACCCATGGTGAAGGTGGGGGTGTGGAACTGCCAGTCGCGCGCCGAGACGTCGTTGGCGACGAAATAGCCGAAGACGTGATCCTTCGCGTCGGCTTCGTCGACGCCTTTCGCCGACCGGCCGATCACCGCGCCTAGCTCCACTTCGTAGTCGAGCTTCTCGGTCACGCCGGGATCGATGTTGTCATAGGGACCGGAGAGGCAGGTGGTCTGCTTGTTGAACCAGGTCTGGTGCTTGCTGCGGGCGACACCCAGCTTGTCGGCCTCCTCCAGGTGCTTGGCGTAGTTCATGCCGATGGCCAAATATTTGCCCGGCTTTTCGACCGGTGCGAGCAACTTCACCGCCTTCAGGGCCGGCCCGGACGGGGCGGAGGCGATAAGGCCGCGGACGTCTTCAAGCGCTTGCGGGCCGGCTTCAATCAGGCTCAGCATCGTGGAGAACCCGAGACCGTCGAGTGGCGCGATGCGATCGCCGATCACGGCGCCGAGATGGACCGCGCCATCGTAGTCGTATCGGAGCAGCTTCATCTAAGGAATTTACCTCGTCCTCGTCCGATCGATGATCGCCCTCGCCGCAATCCTGCCAGCGACTTGGAGAAGGCTCGATAGACCAAACCCCCTGACGGGGGATGATGCAAAAAACGCTCGACCGTTGCTAATAGGGTAACGTTCGGCAGGTCCGTCGGGCGGCGGTGCGCCTGCGGCAACAGCTGATCGAAATTGCCATCACCAGCCACCGCCGGAAAGCTCCTATGCTTTTGGCTGGGAGTGCGCGCGAACGGCGTTCGTCGCCCTCAGCGGGACCGTTTCATGTTCGAACTGGCGGAGGCGACCGCACGCTGGGCGCGCGTGCGCGAGATGATGGCCGAGGCCGACGTGGACCTGCTGGTCGCCGTCGACCTGACCCGCGACGAGATCCTGCTCGGCCACCAGAGATGGCTGACGGGCTACATTCCGATCGGGGGCCCGGCGGCGGTCCTGCTCGGCCGGGACGGGTCCGTGGAGCTCGTCTCCGAGCGGATCGGGAAGCCGGTAGCGGAGCACTACAGGGCCGCAGGCTTCCCGATCGAGCTGGTCAACGGGTTCTCGGCGACGCTGCTGGCGGAGCGGATCGGCCGGCACGGGCCGCGGCGCGTGGGCATTGCGGAAACGGGGAGCTTTTCCGCCGAAGCGGCCGCACTACTGCGCGGCCAGTCGCCCCCGCCCGTCCTGGTTGACCTGTCGGCCGGCCTGCAGCGGCTGCGCCTGCGCAAGAGCGACTATGAGCTGGGGCTTGTGCGCCAGAGCTGCGCCATCGCGGACTCGGTCTGGGCTCAGGTCCCGGACCTCTTCAAGGTCGGGCGGCGCCAGTACGAGATCATGGCCGACATCGAGCACCTCGTCCGGTCGGCAGGGGCGGAGGGCGGCTTCAACCTGCTCCTGCCGCTCCCCTTCCTTGGCCGGCCGATGGTCTCCCTCGCGAACCCGGAGCGAATCCGGGCCGGCGCCCGCTACCTCCTGGAGGTCTCGCCCCGCTACCGCGGCTACTACGCCCAGCTGACCCTGCCGGTGACCAGCCGCGCCCATGACGAGGCGGCGCTTCAAGCCTACCAGGATGTGGTGGAGGCCAAGCTCGCCGCAGAGCCGCGCATGCGGCCGGGCGCGGACCTCTCGGAGATCGTCCGGTTCGTCTCCGGCTTCCTGGCGGAGCGGGGACGAACCCTGACGTCGCTGTCCCTCGGACACTTCTGCGGGCTGGCGCTGGAGGAGCCGCGCCACGATCCCGGCGCGCCGCTCCTCCTCGAAGAAGGCATGACGCTGATCTTCCATCCCGTGCTCGCCGACCCGGAGCTGAACTCGCTGATGCGCGCGGACACCTACCTGATCACCCCCGCGGGCGCGGACAGGCTGACCCGCTACGGCGGCGAAGTGCTCCAGGTCGCCTGACGGCCGACCGGCGCCGGCTGCGAACCTTGTCGCCTCCAATCTCATCAGGAGCTTAAGTGAACAGGATCGACGTCCACCAGCATGTGCTGCCCCCGTTCTGGGTCGAAGGGCTGGCGGCGAGGGGCTCGCCGCACCGGCCGCCCCCCTGGTCGCCCGAGGCCGCGCTGGCGTTCATGGACTCCCGCGAGATCGCGACCGGCGTCCTCTCCCTCACAGCGCCCGGTCTGTTCGCCTGGGCCGAGGCCGAGCGGGGCGAGATGGCGCGCCGGATCAACGTGTACGCCGCCGACCTGGGCGTGCGATGGCCCGGGCGGTTCGGCAGCTTCGCCACCCTGCCGCTCCCCGACGTGGACGGGGCCCTGGAGGAAGCCGCCTACGCTCTGGACACGCTGAAGGCGGACGGCGTGGCGCTGCTGTCGAACTATGGCGACCTGTTCCTCGGCGATCCCGTGTTCGAGCCGCTATGGCGGGAGCTGGACCGCCGCGGCGCGGTCGTGTTCATCCATCCGACCCGCACGAGCTTGCCGGAACTGCCGAGCATCCCCGCGCCCTTCATCGACTTCCCCTTCGCCACCACCCGGACGGCGGTGGACATGGTGCTGAAGGGCGTGCTGAAGCGTCACCCGGCCTTGCGCGTCGTCCTCTCCCACGCCGGCGGCTTCCTGCCCTTCGCCGCCCATCGGGTCGCCACCACCGCCCACATCCTGCCGGGCGTCGGCGACGTGGAGTCCCTCATGGCGGCCTTCCGACGCTTCTATTTCGACACGGCGCTGTCCTCGAGCCCCAGCGCGGTGGCCAGCCTGAAGACCTTCGCCGACCCGTCCCGGATCGTGTTCGGGAGCGACTTCC
>CAXTUT010000012.1:0-22139 GCA_964247465.1 uncultured Caulobacteraceae bacterium
GCCCTCGGCGGCCTCGCCCGCGCGGTCGGCCCGGCTCTGGCGGAGGTCGAAGCCGGCGGCCTCAGCCGCGCCCTGCAGACCGGCGTCAAGGCGCTCGGGCGGGCCATGGAGGAGCGGGGAGGGGCGACCACCGCCTCCGGCCCTGGTGGGGTCGGAAGGCTGAGCGCCGACCAAGTGACAAACGTCGAGACGATAGGCGCAGATCAAGCGAACGCGCCGTTTCTCGCGAAGGGTTTTAGCGCCCCGTACGACGCAGGCCAGAACGTCACGACGTTCACCACTGCTTCTGATGTCACGCTTTCAAGAGTCTCAACGCCCAGCAATCCAGAAGGGGCTTTCCTAGTTCATCCTGACGATATCTCAGGGAAGTCACCAAGTGAGATCCAGCAGAGCCTGGCGTTGCCGCAGACGCCAACGCAAGTGAGCGACGTCAGCATACCCGCGGGAACAAATATGCAGTACGGGCAGATTGCACCGCAGCCGAGTTTCTCAGCAGCGCCAGGCGGCTCACCTCAATACCAACTTCTCCAACAAATTCCTAGTTCAAATTTTGGATCCCCAAAGCCACTATGATCATGAAAAACCCAACATTACAGAATATCAAACAGCAAGCTGACGTTGGAAGCGGGAGTCGTATCGTCTTAGTTGACAGACTTGCGATGCAAAAGCTGTACGGAGAACTGGAATGCGCAAGGAACATATACCTTGTCGATGATAATGACAGAATAACTTGGCAAATACATAGTAAGTTTGACGAAGAAGGTGTCCCATTCACAGGGTTCTCTGTCGAAGGAGAGGAGGTCAGGGCTTACCGTTGGGATGGGGGCGCTTATCTGGTGGATTTGATGTCAGGTCTTGCAACGCCGGAAGTCTTAGCTCGTTAGAAGTCGAGCGACGGCGTTCGGCTAACTGGCGCGCCGGTTCAGCCGTTAAGAACGATTGGAATGGCGATGGTGGTTACGTCGAGAGCAGTCCTGAAGGGCTCAAGGGCTGGATAGGACCTGCCGCCCCACAGATGTCCAGTGACAACGTAAACGTCCTGCCTGGTGGCGGCCAACAGATTTGGTTACCTAAGGGTAGTGCAGCCCCGGGTCCCGTAATGCCGACGCCTTGGAATGAGGGTGGATGATCATGGATGAATTTCAGGAACTCAGGGATGAGCTTATCGCCGTCAGGAGTAAGTTCGTTCAGCGGGGAGTCCGCTCAAGCACCGACTGGGAACGGTCTGCTCTGAATACGGCCCTAGACAACACTGCCCATTATATAAAGAAATGACGCAGCGCAATAGACAATCAAGACCCTACAGGGCTGAGAAAGGCGGCTTGTGCTAGCTCAAGCCTTAACAAGGGCATGTCTGAATTAGGCTTGTTAAGTCACGGTGTTGATGAAGAGCTGATAAATATGATTGGTCATTTATCCGGTCTCGCCATCCGGCTTTGTACCAAATGATCTGACTTCTATCGGACTCGCTCATCTGGCGCACTGTACGGTGGTGGTAGTGCTGATCGGCCTCTAGCCCACGCGGTTGGCCCGGGCCGGCTAAGGGCTAACCCGGGGGCCTCCGCCGCGCCCTGCACACTGGCGTCAAGGCGGTGGGGGGGGGTATGGTGGTGGGGGGGGGGGGGCGAGCAGGCCTCCAGCACCGTTCCAGGACGAGCCGATGATGTCACTGGGAGCTAAGGTCACGACCAGCGGAGGGTCTCAGATCACGCCAAGCCCTGGTGGTGTCGGCAACGTGCAACCGCTTGGCGGCGGCCGATGATACCGATCACGCCGCAGATCATGGGGCCAGGCATCGAAGAGGAATATGCGGACGCGCTTGCAGCAATTGCCGAGATGCGCACTGCGCTAGGCTCGCGGCGGCTGACGAATGACACGCCTGAAGGTCGTCTGTTGCTCAATATCAACTGGGTGGAGCAGGAGATAGGAACGCGGAGGCTGCCTGTTCCTCCTGATCGTAGCTATATCCATACGATACTTTACTTGGTAGGCTCTGAAGAGCTTAGCTCGGTCGAAGGGTTGAAGAATGCCCTTGCCAAGCTTTACCTAGTGCTCACCGGCGTGGGATTGATGAAACAACGCCATGTCCCCGTGCTGATCGCCATGATGGATGATCTTCTGGCTGAGACGGCGAAGTGTTCGTCCGTCAGCTCTGCGGAGCGTGCGCGTATGGACGAGATGGCCAGCCTCGCCGATGATCTGCGACGTGGCGGCGGCTGGCCGAAGCCGAGACGACCTCAGGACTATTTCTCCACGCCGGTCAGTCTGGACCTTGAGGCCTGCGTAAGTAACTTCGCCAATCGGGCGCGAGCGATTGACTCCGCCCTCTTCGCAAGTTGGCGTCCACGCCCGGCCAGAAAGCCAGCCCTTGCGGCGCCTGTGCCGGGACTGCCCGAACGAGCGCCTCCGTCGCCGCCTGAGCTCGAAGGCAAACTGCCCTGAGACGACCGCCTGATCGCATGGTTGAGGCGATCACGGGAGTGGCTGGACGTCCTCATCATGTCGCAACGCCACGATCCGCGCCCGGCTTGAGGATCAGGCGTTCGTCGCGCCTGCGACGGCGGCAGGCGTTGGCGAAGGCGCGCTCGGACGCCTCGTCGGCCATGAACCCATCGTACTCGGTCGGCGAGATGGTGTCGTATTCGTCGTAGTCGACCAGGCGGTTGGCGACTGGGATCGACGGGTAAGAGCTCCCGCTGACCCCGTCACGGCCGAGCGAGAAGCGGTGCGCGCGAGAGGGCTTGCTATCGGCGAAGCGCATGCCGGACGATGGTCGATGTCGCAGCTCCAACAGCCGCCCTCAAACCCTCACGCCGGCTTCAGCCCAGGCGCGCCGCGCTCCACGATGAAGCTGGCGCGGGTGGAAAGCGGCGCGCCCGGAGTGCGGACGGCGGCGACGACCCGCAGGTCGCTGCGCCAGGTGTCGCGCCCGACCTCGCACACGACGTAGCCGCGCTGGTCGTTGATCAGCTTGCAGTGGGGGTTGCGGGCGAGGATGGCGTCGGCGCCGGGGCGCTGGTCCTGGCCGTCCCCGCCCGAACTGATCGAGGTGGCCACGAACTCGGTGGCCAGCACCTGGCCCTCCGTCCCGCCGGCCCGCAACTCTCCGGCGTAATGCTGGTGCTCGTCGCCGGTGGCCACCACGACATTCGTGATGCGGTTCGCCTGGATGTGATCCAGCAGCCGCTTGCGCGCCGCAGGATAGCCAGCCCAGGAGTCCATGTTCCAGATCGGCTCCGGCTGGTCGCCGGTACGCCGGTCAAGAGGCATCATCATCACCTGGTTGGCGATCAGGTTCCAGCGCGCCTTGCCGTTGGCCAAGCCCTCGAACAGCCAGCGCTCCTCGGCCGCTCCCATGATGGTGCGGTCCGGGCGCAGGGCGTCGGCGCAGACGGGCTTCAAGTTGTCGCCGCAGGGCTGATCGTCACGAAACTGGCGCGTGTCCAGGAAGTGGCAGTCCATCAGGTCGCCATAGGCGGCGCGGCGGAAGATCTGTATGGCGGTTCCGTGCGGGAAGCTTGAGCGCCGCAGGGGCATATTCTCATAGTAGGCCTGGGCTGCGGCCTGGCGGCGCAGGTCAAAGATCTCCGGCGGAGTGCCGTCCTGGTCGCGGTCGCCGGCCCAGTTGTTGTCGATCTCGTGGTCGTCCCAGGTGACCCACCAGCTGTGCGCGGCGTGCGCGGCCTGCAGGTCGGGATCGAGCTTGTACTGGGCGTAGCGCGCCCGGTAGTCGTCCAGGCTGTAGGGCTCGTCGGCGTGGTGAACTCGCACCGGCGGCGGTCCGTGGCCGCCGTGTCGCAGCCCGCTCCCTTCGTAGATGTAGTCGCCATAGTGCCAGAAGAAGTCGACGTCTTCATCGGCGACGTGGCGGTAGGCCGTGTAAAGACCCTGCTCGTAGTTCTGGCACCCGCCGGCGACGAAGCGCAGCTTGTCCCGCCGCGCCCCAGCGGACGGGAGCGTGCGCGCGCGGCCTGCCGCGCTCGTCTCTCCGCCCAGATGGAAGCGGTACCAGTAGGGGCGGTTCGGCTGCAGGCCTGCGACCTCCACGTGCACGCTGTGGCCGAGCTCGGGGCGCGCCAGCTCCTGGCCGTGCGCCACGACGGTCCTGAAGCCCTCGTCGGCCGACACCTCCCAGTCCACATCGAGCGGATACATCGGCACCCCAGAATGAAGCTCCAGGGGCCGGGGCGCCAGGCGAGTCCAGATCACGAACCCGTCCGACGCAGGATCGCCGGACGCGACGCCGAGCTGGAAAGGGCGGGTCACGGTCGCCTGGGCGCGCACGAGCGCCGGCGCCGCGAAAGCGCCGGCGACCGCAGCGGCGCCTGTCAGCACGTCGCGGCGGCGGAGCGGCCGAGCTTGGAAAACGGGAGGAAGCATGCTCGCATCCTTGAGGGACAAGGTCGCCGGCCTAGGCGGCCTTCGCTACGAGAAGATGACGGCGACGGCGATATCGTCACAAGGGATGCGCCTTGGCGCAACCTAAGTACCATCCCGAACGGCGGTTTTCAAAGGCGAGCGCTCGGGCCCGGCCACGAACATCGTTGACGGTCGCCCGTCGCATGCAAGCTTAGCGACGCCCCCTCGAAGAGCATGTGGGCAGCGACAGAGCAGGATAGGACGTGTAAGGCTCTGATCCCTCAACCCCGTCAAAGGTCGACGCCGGTATGGATTTATACCGCAAAATTGACCTTAGCCACTAACATAAGGGTGGCCAAGAAGATGGCTGCGTATACCTATGTTGCCGCGAAACTGCTGGACCCTTGATCGTCACGCTCTAGATAGGAGCGCAATGACTTGGGAAGCGCGGTGTGCGCGCCCGTCCTGGCGGAGTGCGCAGTGAGCAGACTTGGTGTAGCGGTGATCGGCCTGGGCGGCGCAGTGGCCACCACGGCCTTGGCGGGCATCGAGATGATCCGGGCCGGCTCCAACAGCCTGGTCGGATTGCCGCTAGCGGATCGCACGACACAGGGGCTGACGCCTTACGCCGACTTGGTGTTCGGCGGTTGGGACCTGACGGGAGACGATCTGGCCACAGCGGCGCTCGGGCACGGCGTCGTGAGCGCGCAGGAACTGGCGGATGGCGCGTCGTCGCTGAAGGGCATGACGCCCTGGCCTGCGGTCGGCAGTCGCGATTTCTGCGCCAACATCGATGGAGCCAACAAGATCGCGGCCGACGGTCACCGGGCAGCCGTGGACCGCATCCGCGACGACCTTTCCCGCTTCAAGCGGGAAAAGGCGTTGGACGACGTGGTGGTGATCAATCTCGCCTCGGTGGAGCGCAAGGCCGACCTTGATGCGCCGGCCCTGCAGTCGCTGGACGCGTTCGAGCGCGGGCTGGACCATGACGACGCGGCCATCAGTCCGGCCATGCTGTACGCCTATTCCGCCATTACCTCGGACGCTCCATACGGCAACTTCACGCCAAGCGTGGCGGCCGATCTGCCGGCGCTCGCCGAATTGGCCGCGGCGCGCGAGACGCCGATCGCCGGCAAGGATGGCAAGACGGGCCAGACGCTGATCAAGACCGTGCTGGCCCCGGCGTTCAAGGCGCGCGCCCTGCACGTGGACGGCTGGTTCTCCACTAACATCCTGGGCAACCGGGACGGGCTGGCGCTGGACGATCCCAAGTCGCTGGCCTCCAAGATCGGCACCAAGAAGAGTGCGCTGGACGGCATGCTCGGCTACCCGGTCGAGGACCACATCGTCCATATCCACTACTACCGCCCACGCGGCGACGACAAGGAGGCCTGGGACAACATCGACATCTCAGGCTTCATGGGCCGGCGGATGCAGGTGAAGGTCAATTTCCTGTGCAAGGACTCCGTCCTGGCCGCGCCGCTGGTCATCGAGATCGCCCGCTCGCTGGGTCTGGCGCGCAAGCGCGGGCAAGGCGGGGTGCAGGAACAGCTCGGCCTGTTCTTTAAGGCGCCTCAGACGCGGGCGGGCCGCGATCCTGAACACGGTCTCATGGAGCAGCAGCGCCGTTTCGACGCCTGGCTCGATGCCTGACGACGCGTCGCCCGCCGGGGCGACCGGGATCACCCCAGGCCTGATGGCGCTCTATCGCGAACTGGGCGACCTGAAGCGCATCCGCTCGGCCGATGCGCCGGGCTCCATCGCCGAGAGGCTGTTCCACCGCGCCTGGGCGGCGCTTGTCGCGGGCGAGGCCGTAGACGCAGTCATGGTCCGCACGAGCGCAGCGGCCCTGGCGGCGGCACGCCTGGGCGATCTGGACGCCGCGAAGCTGCAGGCGCTGGGTCTCGATCGAACGGACGTTGTCGTGGCGCTCGAACGCGCGTTCGATGCGGTGGCCACGCCGGTTGCGCCCGCCCTGGCCGAGCGTCTTCGCGCCGCGCTCGACGCGTCCACGCCGGCAGCGACAGAACCGCCGGCCTTCGCGCTCGCCCTGGCCCGCCAACCGCGTGCGGGGGTCACCTGTCCCGGCAAGCCGCGCATCCTGCTGCAGCCGACGGAGAGTCACGCGGAGCACTGTCTGATGGTGGCTGTCTATGGCGTGATCGCCTGCGGGCGTTTGGGCGGCGATCCAGCGCAGGCCTTCCTCTCGGGCCTGGCGCACCACTTCCATAACGTGTCGATGCCCGACAGCGGCTTCACCGGTGAAATGCTGCTCGGCGAGGCCCTGGACACGGTCGTCGCACAGGCCCGCGAAGCGGTGATGGTCAGCCTCGCGCCCGCGCTTCAGGCGCCCATCCGCGCGGCGCTGGCCTCCATCGGCGGCGACGCCACGCCTGAGGCGCAGGCCTTCCACGTCGCCGACGTGCTCGACCGGGTGCTGGAGATCGAACAGCACTTGCGCGCGGCGCGCCTGATACTGGACGAGGTGCTAGGCCCTTACGCCCTGGTTCATGACGGGCCCGTGCGCGATTTCCACAGCCTGATCCTGCGCGAGGCGGGGCTGCACGCGTGATCGCGCTGCGCTCCCCCCTGTCCGGCCGCTTGTTGTCCCAGGAAGGTCCCCACGCCCTCGGCGACGGCGCTGGAGAGCGCTGGCCCCTCATCGAAGGGATCGCCTATCTACGCGCAGGATCGCGCGCCCTGGCCGACGCCGCGCTCGCCCGGCTCGACGGCGGCGATGCCTGCGGCGCCTTGGCGCTGCTGCTGGCCGAGAACGACAGCTGGTGGAGCGAGGCTCCGCCACCGGAGACCGACCTGCGCCAGCTCGTTCAGGAGGCCGACGGCGACGCGCCGCCGACCCTGCGAGAAGCCATGGCGCGGCTCGGCTGGGGACGGGTCGGCGTGTATTTCGCGCATCGATGGAGCGATCCGACCTTCGTCGCAGGCGTGGCCCTGACCGACGCCCACTGGACCGCGCCCGCGACCGCCTTCGAGCTTTGCTGCGGCGTCGGCCAGCACCTGCGCGCGCTGCAGGACGCCGGCGTGCAGGTGGCTGGAGGCGACGTGGTGTTCGCCAAGCTGTGGGTCGCCCGCCGCTGGGTGCTGGGGCCGGGGGCGGAGCTGGTCTGCTTCGACGCGGAGCACGACCCCTGGCCGGTGAAGACCGTCTTCGACCTCGTCGCCTGTCATGACGCGCTTTACTTCCTGCGCGACAAGGCGACGGTGACGGCGCGGCTGCGCGGGCTGTGCGGGGAGGGCGCGCTGGTGGTCTCCCATGTCCATAACCGCGACTGGCCGAACCTGTCGGGCGGCGCGGGCGTCAGCGCCGCCGAACTCGCCACGCTGTTCCCGGACGCGCTCTGCTACGACGACCAGGAGCTGACCCTGGCCGGGGCTGAGCGGCGTGCGCCCGAGCCTCAGTCCTGGTCGGCGCTCGCTTCGGTGGAGGCCTTCTCGCTGGTCGATGGAGCCGCCCGCTCCGTTGACCCCAAGCCGGCGGACGGCCCGCTCTCGCGACCGCCGCATGGCGCGCCACTGGTGCGCAATCCGTTGCTGAGCGGCCAGGGCGTGGCGTGGCCCTCGCAGCGCTACCGCGAGGAGTACGCGCCGCGCGCCACCTATGGCCGCCATCCGCTCCCGCCGGCGCGCGCGATCATGAGCGATGCGATGGCCGACGCGGCCGCCCGGCGCGACCTGCTGCACCTGCCGCAGCGATGGTAGCCGCATGGGCATGACGGCCTTGCGCTGGGGCGTCGCCGGTTTCGGCTGGGTGGCGCGCGACCACATGGCTCCCGCGATCGCGGGGGCCGGCGACCGGCTGATGGCGGTGGCCGATCCTTCGGCGTCTGCGCGCGCGGCGGCGGAGCGGCAGGAGGCGCGGGCCTATCTCGACGTCTGCGACATGCTGGCCGCCGAACGCCTGGACGCGCTCTACGTCGCCACGCCCAATCACCTGCACCTGGCGCCCGTCCGCGCCGCAGCCGAAGCGGGCGTGGCGGTGTTGTGCGAGAAGCCGATGGCGGCGAGCCTCGCCGACGCCGAGGCGATCGGGGACACGGTGATGGACGCGGGCGTCCTCTACGGCACGGCGTTCGACCAGCGTCGCCATCCCGCGCACGCAGCGCTGGCGGCGCTGGTCGCGGCTGGAGACATCGGACGGCCGGCGGCGGTGCGCATCGCCTATTGCTGCTGGGTCGATCCCCTATGGCGACCGCCAGGAGAGGCGCAGGCCGACAACTGGCGCGCCGACCCCCGCGCGGCGGGCGGCGGCGCGGTGGTGGACCTCGCCCCGCACGGATTGGATCTATGCCACGCCCTGCTCGGCGAGCCGGTGGAGCGGTTGCACATGACGCTCCAGCGGCGGGTGCACGCCTATCCGGTCGAGGACGGCGGCGTGGTCACCGGCACGACGGCTTCCGGCGTGCTGGTCAGCCTGCACGTGGCGTATAACTGCCCCGAGGCCTTGCCTCGGCGGCGGCTGGAGGTGTTGGGCGAGGATGGTCAACTGACCGCCCTCGACACGATGGGACAGACGGCAGGCGGGGAGCTGTGGCGCACCTGCGGTCGGTCCGGTGCGCGCGAGGCGATCGGCTTCGACGCCGGGCTGAGCCCCTTCGCCGTCCAGGCTGGAGCCTTCGCCGCCGCCGTGCGGGGCGAGCCGCACGATTTCTCGCTCTCGCGCGACTTGGCGCTCGCCCGCCGTTTCGACGCCGCCTACCGCGAAGCGTTCGCATGCCTCTGAGCCCCTACGCCTGCGCCAACTGCGGCTTCTGGCAGCGCTACTTCGCCCCGCCGCCCGACTGCCCGGTGTGCACCGACGTGCGCAACGACCTGCCGGAAGACGGCTGGCGCTTCCTGTCGCTGGCCGAGGTCTCGGCGGCCCATGACGGCGGCTGGCGTGAGGTTGCGCCGGACCTGCTGGCCTTCACCACCACGCCGGCCCTGGGCCTGGCGGGGACCGGGTGGCTCATCCTGCGCGAAGGCGGCAACGTCGCCTTCGAGGCGGCGCCCTTCTACAGTCGCGCGATGCTGGATGAGATCGGTCGCCGTGGCGGCGTGGCCGTCATCGCGGCCAGTCACGTCCACGGCTACGGCGCGCTATGGCAGCTTCAAGCGGCCTATCCGGAGGCTCCCTTGGCCATACAGGTCCACGACCTCAACATGACCAAGGCGTTTCGGGTGAGCGCCCCCTATGACGAACACCTTGATCTCGGCGCCGGCTTGAGCCTGCACCACGTCGGCGGCCACTATGCGGGTCAGGCGGCGCTTCACGACGCGCCGGGCCGGCGGCTGTTCTGCGGCGACATGTTCAAGGTGGATCAGGATGCTCAGGGTCGTTCGCAGGCTGTCTCCAGCCACAAGGCCTACCACAAGGACATCCCGCTGACCCACCGTGAGCTGCGCCGCTATCGCGACGTCATCGCGCCCTTGGCTTTCGACGCCCTGCTGACGCCGTTCGAGTATGCGCCTGAGATCGGCCGCGAGGTCGCCTTGCGGGTGCTCGACGAGGCGCTCTCCCAGCCGCCCGCGGTGGTGAGGCGTCCCCTGTGAGCCGCCCGCAAGCCGACCTGCCGTCCGATCTGCCCGACGCCGCGCGCGCCTATCTCGATGCGTTCCCCGCCGGCGAGCTGGTCGCTTTTCCGCTTACGCCGCTCGACCGCATCGGACTTCCGGTGTGGGTCGTGGCGCTGTTTCCCGACGATCCGCGACTTGAGGGCATCATGCCCTACGGCGTGGGCTACGGACGCGACGAGGGACAGGCGATCCTGGGTGCTCTCGGCGAGATCGCCGAGATGGTGCAGCCGACCCTCGCCTTGGCCGATGTGTCGCGCACGCGCGGGAGCTGGACCGCGCTGACCCGCGCGCTGGGCGAGGCGTCCGTCGCCGATCCCCTGAGCCTTTGCCTTCCCGCCGGCTCGCCCGTCGGCCGCGACACCGAGCTGGAGTGGGTGGAGGCGATGCGCGCCCGCGACGGGGCGAGCGTGCTCGTGCCCATCGATGTGGCGGGCTACAGCGGCAAGGACCTTGCGCCGGGCTACCGGCCCTTCACCACCCTGATCTCCAACGGCATGGGCGCGGGGCCGGACGTGGACTGGGCGCTGGGTCACGGCCTGCTGGAGCTCCTGCAGCGCGACGGCAATGGGCTGCTGTTCCGCGCTCTCGATCAAGGCGTGGTGCTCGACCTGCCGGCGCAGCCCGGCATGGCTGTCCTGGCGGCGCTCGACGCCTATGCGGCGGCGGGCGTGCGGATCATGCCGAAGTTCGCCACCGACGAGTGGGGCCTGTGCAATCTGTATTGCGTGGGGATTGATGCGGATGGGCGCAGTGCGCCCGGCGCGCCGATCATGCTCACAGCCTGCGGCGAGGCCTGCCACCCCGACCGCAACGCGGCGCTGGAGAAGGCGCTGACCGAGTTCGCCGCCTCGCGCGTGCGCAAGGCCTTCGCCCACGGGCCAGCGGCCCTGGCGCAGCGGGTCGCGCCACCGGGCTACGTCGCCCGCTTCATGGCGCGGTCCGGCTCCAACGCCAAGACGGGGGAGGGACGGGCGCTGGACGCCATGACCGACTGGACCCGGCGCAGCGCGGGCGAGCTGGCTGGCTGGCTGGCGGGTTCCGTCCACGCCGAGCACGCGCGCAAGCCCTTCGAGTCGCTGCCGTCCACGCCCGCGGCGGACGCCTACGCCCGCGGCCGCATCGTGCGCGAGCGGCTGGAGGCCGGCGGGCTTGATCCCCTGTATGTCGACCTCTCCCCGCCCGACCGCGCCATCACGGTGGTCAAGGCGATCACGCCCGGGCTGGAGGTGGAGACCATGAGCTATCATCGCATCGGCGAGCGCAACGCACGCAAGCTGCTCGCGCGCGACCACCCGCTGGTACGCTTCGGCGAGCCCACCGACACGCTGAAGCCGATCCGCCTGACGCCCGACGCCCTGGATCGTTTCGGCGACCAGCCCCTGTTCGACACCGCGCTGGCGGACGCCATCGTCGGCCCGCTGTATCCGCTCTATCGCGAGCCGGAGGCGCATCATGTGGCGCATGGCTCTCGGATCAAGGCGGCGGCGTCTTGAGCCTGCGCTACGCCTACAACACCAACGGCTGCGCCAACCACCGGCTGGACGACGCCCTGCGGCTGATCGCGGAGTGCGGCTACGCCGGCGTCGCCCTGACGCTGGACCACCACCACCTCAATCCCTTCGCGACGGGTTGGGCGGTCGAGGCGCGGCGGGTGGCGGCCGTGCTGCGGACGCTCGGCCTCGGCTGCGTGATCGAGACCGGCGCCCGCTACCTGCTCGACCCGCGCGAAAAGCACGAGCCGACGCTGGTCAGCGCGTCTCCCGACGGTCGCGCACGCCGGGTCGCCTTCCTGAACCGGGCCGTCGACATCGCCTCCATCCTGGGGGCGGAAGCGGTTTCCTTCTGGGCCGGCGTGCCCAAGCCCGACGTCGACCGGTCCGAGGCGCGGCGCTGGCTGCTCGAGGGGCTGCGGACGGTCGCCGACTACGCCGGGACTCAGGGCGTGACGGCGGCCTTCGAGCCCGAGCCCGGCATGCTGGTGGAGACAGCCGCGCAGTGGGAGGTGCTGGACGTGACGGGCCTCGCACTCGCCTTGGACACCGGCCACTGCCTGGTCACCCAGGACATCGATCCCGCTGAGGCCGTGCGGCTTTATGCGGATCGGCTTGGCACGGTGGCGCTGGAGGACATGCGCCGCGGCGTACACGAGCACCTGCCGTTCGGCGAGGGCGACATGGACGTGACGGCCATCCTCGCGGCGCTGAGGGAGGTCGCGTTCGCCAAGCTGGTCTGCGTGGAGCTGTCGCGCGAAAGCCCGCGCGCCCATCTCGCCATTCCGGAGTCCATCGCCTGGCTGAAGGTGCGCGAGGCGGCGCTGGCGTGAGGGTCTGTTTCGTCAGCCGGCGCTTCTTCCCGGCCGTGTCGGGCATGAGCATCTACGCCGCGAACCTGCTGCAGGAACTAGCCGCAGCTAGCCACGACGTGACGATGATCAGCCAATACTACGGCGGCGGTCATACCGGCGTGTACGGCGGAGGGCCGCCGCCGGCCGTGCCGGGCGTCAGGGTCATCGGCCTGGAAGCGCTCGGCGAGCAGGACGGCGGCGACTTCGAGCGCGACGTTGAGACGATCGCGGCGGCCATAGCGGCCGAGCACGCTCAGAAGCCCTTCGACATCCTGCACGCCCAGTACGCCTATCCGACCGGGTGGGCGACGCTGCTGGCTTCGCGGCTGACCGGAGTCCCGAACGTGGTGTCGATCCAGGGCGGCGACGGCCACTGGGTCGGCTCCTGCTGCGAGACCCACCGGCTGGCCATGGTGACCACGCTGGATCATGCCGGCGCCCTGCTGATCGGCGGCGAGAGTTTCCGGGCGGAGGTCTGCGGACGCCTGGGGACGGAGCCTACGCGTTTCACCCTCGTGCCGGGCGCGGTCGACACAAGGCGTTTCCATCCGCCGCTCGCCGCAGAGCGGTTCGTCGGCGAAGGGCTACGCATCCTCTATCACGGGCGGGTGGACCGGCGAAAAGGCGTTCTGGACTTCATCGAGGCGCTTCACCGGCTGGACCTCCCTGAGCGCCGGTGGCGGGCGACCATCTCGGGTATAGGGCCGGACCTGCAGTCAGCGCGCGACCTCGCCGCCGAGCGCGGATTGGACGAAGCGCGGTTGCGCTTCCTGGGCTACGTCGCCTACGAGGACGCGCCTGAGGTCTATCGCGCGCACGACCTGTTCGCCTCGCCGACCTATTCGGAAGGCTTTTCCAACACCATCCTGGAAGCCATGGCCTCGGGCCTGCCGATCGTCTCCTGCCGGGCGGTGGGCGTCACCGACTGTCTGCGCGATGGGGAAAACAGCCTGCTGATCGATCCGGGCGACATCGAGGCCCAGGCGGGGGCGCTGGAGCGGCTGATGGACGACGAGGCGCTGCGCCACCGGCTCGCCCGCTCTGCGTTGGAGGAGTGCCGACGGACCTACAGCTGGAGCGCTGTGGGGCGTGAGATCATGGATGTCTACGCCCGGTTGGCGGGGACGACGCCGGACGTCGGCTTCGATGCGGCCCTGCCGAGGACGCCCTGCCGCTTCCGAGCGGCGCCGCACCTGCTGTGACCGGCGTCCTGCTCGCCCTGTCTCCGCACTTGGACGACGCCGTCTTCTCCGCCGGCGCGAGCCTGTCGGCTCGGGCGGCGGCAGGCTGGCGCGTGGTCGTGGCGACACTGTTCACGGGCAACGTGACGAGCCCTCAAGGCTTCGCCCTGGCGTGCCAACTCGACAAGGGGCTTGGCCCCGAGGTGGACTACATGGCGCTGCGTCGCGAGGAGGACGTGCGCGCCTGCGCGGTGTTGGGCGTCACGCCGGTCCATTTCCCGCTGCTGGAGGCGCCGCACAGGGGCTATCATAGCGCCGCCGCCCTGTTCCAGCCGCCGCACGTCAACGATCCTTGCGTGACGGCGCTGGATGCGGTGGTGGCGGACCTGTTCGCAGGCCATGCGCCCGACGAGGTCTGGGCGCCGCGCGCGCTTGGCGGCCATGTCGACCACGTCCTAGCGCATCGCGCGGTGCGTCGAGCGGCGCCGGCTGCCCGGCTGCTCTGGTGGACCGACTGGCCCTATGCGGACCGGACCGCGCCTGCCGATCCGGAAGCGGCGAGCGTCGTCGGTCTGGACTGGATCGAAGCCTCGCTCCACCCGACCCAGCGCGCTCGCAAGGCGGACGCCTGCGCGGCCTATGCTTCCCAGCTCACCTTTCAGTTCGGAGGCGAGGCGGCCATGCGCGCCAGGCTGGCGCAAATCCCGAGCGAGCGGTGCGCCGTGACGGCCCGACCGTAGCGCCAATCGGCTTGCCGACGCCCGGGGCTGGCGTAAGCTGAGGTCGAAGGTCAGGAGAGCGCCATGGACGGGTCGATGGAGTTGGGGATCGACTGGACCGCGGTCGGGGAAGGGCAGTTGGCCGACGCCGTAGCGCTGCGACGCGCGATCCACGCCGATCCCGAGATTGGACTCCAGTGCCACCGCACCACAGACAAGATCAAGGCGGCGTTGCAGGGCCTTCCGCTGGAGTTGCGCGAAGGCCCGTCCACCAGCGGGCTGGTCGCCATCCTGCGCGGGGGCCAGGGAAACGGGCGCACCGTGCTGTTGCGCGGCGACATGGACGCCCTGCCCATGCAGGAGGAGACCGGACTGCCGTTCGCTTCACGCAACGCAGGCGCCATGCACGCCTGCGGCCACGACGCTCATTCCGCCATGCTGGTAGGCGCCGCAAAGGCGCTCTGCGCGCGGCGCGACGCGCTGTCTGGAACGGTGGTGTTCATGTTCCAGCCGGGGGAGGAGGGCTGGCACGGCGCGCGCTTCATGCTTGAGGACGGACTGCTCGATGACCCTCGGGCCGAGGCCGCCTTCGCCCTGCACATTTCGCCCAACCTGCCGCGCGGCGTTTTCTCCGGTCGCGGCGGCCCGGCGCTGGCGTCGGCCGACGTGCTCAGCGCGACGATCGAAGGGCGCGGCGGCCATGCCGCCATGCCGCACGAGGGCCTGGATCCGATCCCCGTAGCCTGCGAGATCGTCGCCGCCCTGCAAAGCCTGGTGACGCGCAAGATCGCCGTGTTCGATCCGGCCGTACTCAGCATCACCAAGATCACGGCCGGCACGACCAACAATGTCATTCCCCAGAGCGTGGAGATGCTCGGCACGTTGCGCACCCTGTCGGAGGCGACGCGCACGACGGCGCAGGAGGGTTTTCGCCGCATCGTGGAGCATGTGGCGGCAGCCCACGGCATGGTCGGCCGTCCTCACGTGGAGCCCGGCTTCCCAGTCACGGTGAACGATACGCGCGCGGTGTCCATCGTGGCGAGAGCGGCCGAACGGCTTGGCGGCGATGGCGCGTGGCGGACGATGGCCGCGCCGCTGATGGGCGCGGAAGACTTCGCCTATGTCCTTCAACAAATCCCCGGCGCGATGAGCTTCATCGGTGTAGCGCCGGAGCAAGGCGATCCGGCCGACGCCTATCCCCTGCACAACACACGCATGGTGCTGGACGAGCCGACCCTAGCTAAGGGCATCGCCATGCACTGCGCCTGCGCCGAAGCTTTCCTGAACGACGGCTTCGACTGCTAGGATGCGAGCGCGCAGGCCGTATGAACGCCTAAGATCTATGGACGAGCGGTCTTGAGGCCGGGCGCGACCACGCCCGACAAACCTGACCCGTCAGCGTCAAGCTCAAACTCGCCGCCGCCGGCGGCGCGGCGCGAGAGCCCGAGAGAGCGATGCGCCCGATCCAGGTCGGTCCTCGCTCACCAGGACAGGCTACGCAGACCTCAATAACCGTCTCGCGCCCTTCGATTCCACACCTTCATCGTGTGGCATTCCTTGCGAGGGAAGGCCGACCCGCTGACGTCCACCGTCCGGCATACCGTAGGGTTGGATGCGTCGGAGTCGCTCGCCACGACGGTCGTCGGAGAGGTGGAGACAGGCGTGCTCACCGGCGCGGGAGGAGCGTTTGGCTGAACCGCTGGCCCGCTCGCCGTAGCTTGCAGCAGCACGATCGATAGCAGGATTGAAGTCGCCATGGAGAACCTCGGCTTCGTTGCAGTGCAATAATCACCCTCGGTCGGCGCTGTAACGCGCGATGATCGAACGGCGCCGCATTCGTCACGATCATCGCTCAAGATTGGGGCAACGCGCTTGTCTTTGGCCCAAGCAATGACCAGGGGCCGCCCGGCCGCCTCATCGCGGACGCAAGGCCAAGGCTCGCCCATCCGAACCTAAACCGCGAAATGCGATGTGGCTCGCAAGCGCCACGAACCGCCAAGCTTCCGCGATCCGAACATGGCGCGACATGAGCGGCTAAACGGCTACAACAACATAGGTTTGCTTCGCTGCGGTTTAACAAGTCCGTTGATGTGGCGTCGCAGCATAGTTGATCGAAAAGGTGGATGGCATTCTGTCGCAGTCGCGCTATATCGACGCTATGACCGGCTGTGGCCGCGATCCTCCGCAATGCGAATAAGGGTCGAACGCGCGCAGTTGGTCGCGGTGAAGAGAAGGCGACCTTCGACCATGAAAGCCAAGCCGTTTAGAGCGGTTGAGGATGAGGCGATAGGAGGGCGTCCCGCCGGTCGATGTAGCGCTAGCCCGAGCCGCCATCGCCTGGCGCTGATTTTCGTCGTCGGCTGCGCGACCTCGCTCGCGGGCTGTTCGGCGGCGGTCCTCGACCCGATCGGAGTGGTCGGCTCCGGCGAGAAGCTGATCCTGATCGACTCGCTTGTCATCATGCTGGCGATCATCGTGCCGACCATCTGCGCCACCCTCGCGTTCGCTTGGTGGTACCGGGCGTCCAACACCAAGGCGCGCTATCTGCCCGACTGGGCCTACTCGGGCCGGTTGGAGCTTGTGGTCTGGTCCATCCCGCTGCTGGTCATCATGTTTCTTGGGGGCATTGCCTGGATAGGTTCCCACGACCTCGATCCCGCCAAGCCCCTGGTCTCCAAGACCAAGCCTTTGGAGGTCCAGGTCGTGTCCCTGGATTGGAAATGGCTGTTTATCTATCCGAACCAGGGCGTCGCCAGCGTCAATTCGCTGATCATACCGACGGCGACGCCCGTTCATTTTTCCCTGACATCTGCAAGCGTGATGAACGCCTTCTTTGTCCCAGGCCTCGGCAGCATGATCTACACGATGAACGGAATGGCCGACCAATTGAACCTTGAGGCGGATCATGCCGGGCATTACTTCGGCCAGTCCAGCCACTACAGCGGCGATGGCTTCTCAGGCATGCATTTCGCCGTGGAGGCGGTGCCGCAGCAGGCCTTCGCCGGATGGGTTCAGAAGACCCGGGGCGCGGGCCCGGTGCTCGACGCCGCAGGCTACAAGCAGCTTACGAAGCAGAGTCAGGACGTGACGCCCTTCACCTATGGAGCGGCTGCGCCCGGTCTGTTCAACGACATCGTCATGCAGAAGCTGCCGCCGGGCCCTGGTCCCGGTCCAGGTCCCGGTCCCTCGCATGCGCCGGCGAATGTATATCCCAAGGGAGGCGTGTGAGATGTTCGGCAAGCTGACGTGGCAGGCGCTGCCGCTGGACCAGCCGATCCCGCTGGTCACCTCCCTCATCGTCATCCTGATCCTGACCGGCGTGCTGGCCACGATCACCTTGAAGGGCTGGGTGCCTTATCTTTGGCGCGAGTGGATTACCAGCGTTGACCATAAGCGGATTGGCGTCATGTATTGCGTGCTGGCGCTGGTCATGTTGTTGCGCGGATTCAGCGACGCCATCCTGATGCGCTCTCAGCAGGCGCTCGCCTTCCACTCCAACGGCTACCTGCCGCCTGAGCACTATGACCAGGTGTTCTCCGCTCACGGCACGATCATGATCTTCTTCGTGGCGATGCCGTTCATGATCGGGTTGATGAACTTCGTCGTTCCGCTCCAACTGGGCGTGCGCGACGTCGCCTTTCCGACCTTCAATTCCGTCGGGTTCTGGCTGACCGCCAGCGGCGCTCTGCTCGTCAACATGAGCCTGTTCGTCGGCGAGTTCGCCCGTACCGGCTGGCTGCCCTATCCGCCCCTGGCAGAGCTCAAGTATTCGCCGGGCGTGGGCGTCGACTACTATCTCTGGGCCTTGCAGATATCGGGGATCGGCACCTTGATGACGGGGGTGAACCTGGTCACCACCATTCTCAAGATGCGTGCGCCGGGCATGAGCTATACCCGCATGCCTATGTTCTGCTGGACCTCGCTCGCTTCCAACCTGCTGATCGTGGCGGCGTTCCCAATCCTGACGGCGACGTTGGCCATGCTGCTCCTGGACCGGTACCTCGGCTTCCACTTCTTCACCAACGAAGCTGGCGGCAACGTCATGATGTTCATGAATCTCATCTGGGCGTGGGGCCACCCTGAGGTCTACATCCTGATCTTGCCGGCGTTCGGCATCTTCTCGGAAATCATATCGACCTTTTCAGGCAAGCCGCTGTTCGGTTACCGTTCGATGATCGTGGCGACGATGGTGATCTGCATCCTGGCCTTCATGGTCTGGCTGCACCACTTCTTCACCATGGGAGCCGGCGCGGACGTCAACGGCTTCTTTGCGATCACCACCATGATCATCGCCGTGCCCACGGGGGTAAAGGTCTTCAACTGGCTGTTCACCATGTACGGCGGCAAGGTGCGGTTCACCTCTCCAATGATGTGGGCGATCGGCTTCATGATCACCTTCATCATCGGCGGCATGACCGGCGTGCTGCTTGCGGTGCCCCCGGCGGACTTCGTGTTGCATAACAGCCTGTTCCTGGTGGCGCACTTTCACAACGTCATCATCGGAGGTGTGCTTTTCGGCGGCTTCGCGGGCTACACCTTCTGGTTTCCCAAGGCCTTCGGCTTCACCCTGGACGAGAAGATCGGCAAGGCGGCCTTCTGGTTCTGGATCAGCGGCTTCTACGTGGCCTTCATGCCGCTTTACGTACTCGGCCTCATGGGCATGACCCGGCGAATGCAGCACTACGACGTCGCGGCCTGGAGGCCCTGGCTACTGTGCGCGGCCGCCGGGGCGGGTCTGATCCTTATCGGTATCGGCTTGCAGGTGGTGCAGCTGGTGGTCTCCATCCGTACCCGCGACGAGCGGCGTGAGCTCAGCGGCGACACCTGGGACGGACGGACCCTGGAGTGGGCCACCGCCTCACCGCCGCCGTCCTTCAACTTCGCGGTCATGCCCAACGTGACCGGTGAAGAGCCCTACTGGGGCATGAAGCTGAAGGCGCGCAAGAGCATGCGCCTGTCCACCGAGGAACCCGACTACGAGCCCATCGAGATGCCGAGAAACAGCCCCACGGGCTTCGTGACGGCCTTCTTCGCGGTGGTGATCGGGTTCGCCATGATCTGGCATATCTGGTGGATGGCCATAGTGGGGCTGATCGGCGCTTACGTGACCTTCGTGATCTTCGCTTGGCGTGACGTCGACGAGTTCGAAATCCCCGCCGAGGAGGTCGCTCGCATCGATCGGGCCAACCGTGCAGCCCGCGTGCAGGCCCTGAAGGAGCGGCGCGCCGCCACGGCGGACGTCAAGGAAAGGCAGCTCGCATGAGCCATTCTGCGACGCTGCGGCGGGGACACGATCCGTCTCGGATAGGCCACCAGAACCATGAAGCGGCCTCCCATCCCGACGCCGAGGGTCACGGGGAGGGCGGCCCCGCCTCGAAGCGGATCATCGTCGGCTATGGGTTCTGGATTTTCCTGCTCTCCGACATCATCATGTTTTCGGGGTTCTTCGCGTCCTACGCGGTGCTGTCCCAGGCGACCGCAGGCGGTCCTTCCGGCCACCAGATCTTCGAGCTCAACAACGTCGCTATCGAGACGGGCTGCCTGCTGATCTCAAGTTTCACCTGCGGCATGGCCAGTTTGGCGGTCCAGCAACGCAGTCAACTCTGGACGCAGCTAAGCCTGCTTGTCACGGGCCTGTTTGGCTTGATCTTCCTGCTGCTGGAGATCAAGGAGTTCGCCGGTCTGGTCGCCCAGGGCGCCGGGCCGCAGCGTAGCGCCTTTCTGTCAGCCTTCTTCGCGCTGGTGGGCTGCCACGGCTTGCACATTACCGCGGGCCTGCTGTGGCTCGGCACCATGATGGCGCAATTTGGCGCCAAGGGGTTTCGGCCCAACATGGAGCGGCGCTTCCTCTGCTTCAGTTTGTTCTGGCATGCCCTCGACATCATCTGGGTCGCCATTTTCAGCCTTGTCTATTTGATGGGAACGGCGCGATGAGCGAGATCGATGCGGGCCTGAACGCCAATCTCGGTGACACGGCGCCGGGCGACGAGAATGCGCCTGACAGCGGTGTTTCAAGTGGGGTGCGCAGCTATCTCATTGGGCTGGCCCTCGCGGTGGCGTTGACCGCCGGCTCTTTCTGGGCGGCGCAGACGCACCTGATCTACGGCCCGGGCCTACCGGTGGCGCTTGTTACCCTGGCCGTGGCGCAGATGGGTATCCATCTCGTCTTCTTCCTGCATCTCACGACCTCGCCGGATAACACCAACAACGTGTTGGCCTTGGCGTTCGGTATTCTGATCGTTTGTCTCGTGGTGTTCGGCTCGATCTGGATCGTCGGCCATTTAAACAAGAACATGCTGCCGATGGATCAGATGATGCAGATGGAGCACTGAAGGGCGTTTAGCCACCTGCGCACCCAGCCGTTCGTTTTCGCGAGTCTCGCCGCGTTCCATCCTTGGTCCTCGTGTCGGCTCGGTGCTAGCCTTAAGCGACGATGACGGCGGCCTATGATGTAGTGTTTGCGAGCGGCGGCCCGCGATGGTTTTCCGTCGCTGCGCATCGACCGTTCCTGGGCGACCTCGCGTTCACGCTTGACGCCGCCTTCAAGGGTCTAGGCGCCGAGGCCTTGGCCGATGCGGTGGTGTTCACGCCCACGCGACGCTCGGGGCGCGAGTTGGCGCAAGCCTTTGTGCGCACGACGGAAGGGCGGGGCCTCCTGTTGCCCCAGATCAGGGCTATCGGCGATCTGGACGAGGGCGAGCCGCCTTTTGAACCGGGCGATCTGGCCCTGGACGCGCCCCCGGGCGTGACCTCCCTGCGCCGCCGTCTCGAGCTGGCGCGGCTGGTCAGCGCTCACGCCCATCTGTTCGCGCGTCCCATCCATGCCGCCGCCGCGCTGGAGCTGGCCGACGCCCTCGCGCGGTTCCTGGATGCCGTCCAGATCGAAGACGTGCAGGACCCGGCGCGAGTGGCGGATCTGGTCGAGGGCGATCTGGCCCGACACTGGCGCGCCTCGGCCGAGTTCCTGCGGATCGCCACCGAGGCCTGGCCGCAGCGCCTGGCGGAACTCGGCCTGATGGATGTGGCGGCCCGGCGCACCCATCTCCTGCGCGCCCTGGCTGAGCAGTGGCGCCAGACGCCGCCGCAAAGGCCTATCATCATCGCAGGCGTTACGAGCGCGGCTCCGGCGATGGCGACGCTGCTGAGCGTCGCCGCCACGACGCCACGAGGCTGCGTGGTGCTGCCGGGTCTCGACACGGACCTGCCGGACGCCGCCTGGGCCTGCGTGGACGAGGGGCACCCTCAGCATGCGCTCAGGCGCCTGATTGAACATGCTGGAGTGGCGCGGGGCGACGTACGGGCGTGGCCGGCGCCGGAGTCGCTGGCCGCCGCCGCTCGCGCGCGTGACCGCCGCAGGTTGGTCAACGAGGCCCTGCGCCCGGCTGAGACCACCAACGACTGGCGCGCGACGCTCGACCGGATGCGGGCGGAGGGCGCAGCGGCCGGCGTCGACCCGATCGTTACTGGACTGGAAGGATTGAGCCTTGCGGTTGCAAGGACTGAGGGCGAGACGGCCACGGTATGCGCCACGCTGCTGCGCGAGGGGCTGGAGACGCCTGGCCGGACCGCCGCCCTGGTGACGCCCGATCCGGCGCTGGCGCGACGCGTCTCGGCGCAGCTGTCACGCTGGGGGATCGAGACCGACTCCTCGGCCGGCGCGCCCTTGGCGGAGCGCCCGGTCGGCGTGCTCGCAGCCCTTGCGGCGCAAAGCGTTGCAGACCGCCTTTCGGCTCCGCTGCTCCTGGCGATCCTCAAACACCCGCTGGTTCGCCTCGGCCTCGGGGATGGCGACCTAGCGTTCGCCCGTCGCCAACTCGAGGCGCGCGGACTGCGCGGCCCTCGTCCAGCCGACTGGATGGCGCTGATGTCGCGTTTGCAGCCGCTCGCCCGGCGGCTGGACCGGGGCGAGGAGGCGGCTTCTCCGTCCGTTCCGGCCCACAGGGCGCCTGCGCGGCCGTACGG
>CAXTUT010000013.1:0-5827 GCA_964247465.1 uncultured Caulobacteraceae bacterium
ACGTCGGTGGACCAGGCGCCGGCGCCGGTCTTCTTGGCGCCGGGCAGGCCCATCTCGCCGAACAGCACGTCGCCGATCTGCTTGGGGCTGCCGAGGTTGAAGGGGTGGCCGGCGAGCTGGTGGGCGCGCGCCTCCGCCTCCACCATCTTGACGCCGAATTCGTGAGAAAGCTGGCGCAGGCGGTCGGGGTCCACCTTGATGCCGGCGCACTCCATGGTGGCCAGCACCTGCGGCATGGGCCGCTCCAGCGTCTCGTAGACGGTGACCAGCTTCTCGGCGACCAGGCGCGGCTTCAGCGCGTGGTACAGCCGCAGCGTCACGTCGGCGTCTTCGGCGGCATAGGCGGTGGCGGGCTTCAGCTCCACTTCCGCGAAGCTGACCTGCTTCTTGCCGACGCCCGCCACCTGTTTGAACGGGATGGGCACGTGGCCGAGGTGCAGCTGGGACAGCTCGTCCATGCCGTGGTTGTGCACGCCCGCGTCCAGCACGTAGGACATCAGCATGGTGTCCTCGATCGGGGCCACGCGCACGCCGTAGCGGCTCATCACGGCGATGTCGTACTTGGCGTTCTGGGCCACCTTGAGCACGGTGGGGTCTTCCATCAGCGGCTTCAGCCGCTCCATGGCCTCCTCCAGCCCGAGCTGGGTCCAGTGCTCGCGCTCGGTGAGGTCCAGCCCCGCCGCGGCGCAGTGGCCGAGCGGGATGTAGGCCGCCTCGCCCGGCGTGATCGCCAGCGAGATGCCGCAGAGGCCGGCGTTGGAGCAGGACAGGGCGTCGGTCTCGGTGTCGAAGGCGATCAGGCCGGCGTCGAAGGCCCGCGCGATCCAGGCGTCCAGCGTCTCCAGGTCCTGGATGCAGACGTAGGTCTCCGGATCGATCTTCACCGCCTCGGGCGCAGGTCTGGCGGGCGTAGCAGGGCGAGCGGGGAGGCCGGCCATCTCGCCGACGCGGAGCGCCAGGGACTTGAAGGTCATCTGGTCCAGGAAGTCGGACAGCACCTTGGGGTCCGGCGCGCGCACCACGAAGTCAGACACCGGATCGGGAACCGGCGCGTCGTCGGCGAGCGTCACCAGCTGGCGGGACACGCGCACCTGGTCGGCGAAGTTGATCAGGGTCTCGCGCCGCTTGGGCTGCTTGATCTCGTGCGCGCGCTCCAGGAGCGTGTCGAGGTCGCCATATTCGGTGAGCAGCTGGGCGGCGGTCTTGATCCCGATGCCCGGCGCGCCCGGAACGTTGTCCACGCTGTCGCCGGCCAGCGCCTGGACCTCGATGACTTTCTCAGGGGGGACGCCGAACTTCTCGATCACCTCGGCGCGACAGATCTTCACCTGCTTGACGGGGTCGAGCAGGCAGGTCTGCTCGTCCACCAGCTGCATCAGGTCCTTGTCGGAGGAGACGATCACCACCTCGCCCCCGGCGCGGGAGACCTGGCGGGCGTAGGTGGCGATGACGTCGTCGGCCTCGTAGCCCTCCAGCTCGATGGCCGGCACGCCGAAGGCCCGCGTGGCCTCGCGGATCAGCGGGAACTGGGGCACCAGGTCGGCGGGTGGAGGCGGGCGATGCGCCTTGTACTGGTCGTAGAGCTGGGAGCGGAAGGTCTTCTCCGACGCATCGAACACCACCGCCAAGTGGGTCGGCGCGCCCAGGCCCTTGCCGTCGTCGCCGTCGCGGGTGTCGCAGATCAGCTTCCACAGCATGTTGCAGAAGCCCGACACCGCGCCGACCGGCAGGCCGTCGGACTTGCGGGTGAGCGGGGGCAGGGCGTGGAAGGCGCGGAAGATGTAGCCCGACCCGTCCACCAGATAGAGCCGCATGGGCTTGGCGGGATCGACCTCCACGGGGGTGGTGATCTCAACGTCCGCGTCGGCCTCGGACGGGTCCAGCAGGGTGATGTCGGTCATGCCGCCAAGATAGGCGCAAGCCGCGCGGCGGTCACCCGGCTTGGCCGCGAGCGGTTCTCCTCCTCCGCTCAGCCTATGCGGGGAGAGACGGCGGGATCACGACGCTCGCACGGCTACACAACCCGGCGTCGCAACGAGGTTCGCGCCCATCGCCTGCAGGCGTGGCGTATAGTCGGGATCGCAGCTGGCCAGCACGGCGCCGCGACCCTGCGCCAGGAGCTCGCCCGGTGCGATCCTCACCACGTCCATGCCCTGCGAGTCAGCTAACAACCGGTAGAAGTCCAGTTGCGGGGCGTAGTCGCGGGCCACTCCGTCAGCGGCCACGCCTGGGCGCACCATGCCGCCCTCGACCACGCGCACCGACCCGACGCCACGGGCGTTCAGGGCGGTGAACAGCTCTCCGTACCTCGCCTGGGGGTAGAACTCACGCTGGGTCAGCCAGTCCACGCGGCCGTATAGCGATCGCGCGCCGATCATCCCCAACGCCAGAGCGATCAGAGCGTAGGCTGTGAGAGGTGTAAGCACGCGCATCCGTCCGGCGGCGTTCGCGCGCCGGAGGGCCTCAAGCCCCTCGTGCGCGCCAATGGCGGTCACGATGGCGAGGAAGGGGGAGGCCGTCATTGCATAGTGGTTCAGCTTGGTGGCGCTGAAGCTCAGTACGGCCAGGATGCCAGCGGTGACGCACAAGCTGTAGATCAGGCCGAGCCGCGAGCGTCCGCGGGCGCTGACCAGAGCGACAGGCGCGGCGGCCGCCAGCAAGCCGGCGCTGAAGGCTCCATCCAGGAAGACGTCCTGCAGGTAATACCAGGGCGGCCCCTTGTGCCGGTCCAAAGCGCTGCTGAAGCGGCCTGCCACGTCGTTGAACATGACCGCTTTGAGATAGCCAGGCGCGGCGTGTTCGCGCAGCAGGAAGTAGGCCGCGCCCGTCCCGATCGCGACCGCGGCGGCCGCGACGTACCACGGGCTCAGCAGCGGGCGTCTCCAGCGGCTGACGATCAGGATGTATAGCGCGACGCCGAGACCCGGCAGAAGGCCGGCCACGCTCTTGGTCAGGATCGCCGCCGCGATCAGTCCACCTGCCGCCATGACGGCGCCAGAGCCGGGCTTGCGCCGATGCAGGGTGAAAAACAGGATGTAGAGGTAGGCCGTCGTGAGAAAGCAGAGCAGCGCTTCGTAGTCCGCAGTGCGTGCGCCATGTTCGGCGAAGAACATCACGCTCAGGGCCAGGAGAGCCGCCGCCAGCGCTCCTGCTGCAAAGGAGTGCGTCAGCCGGCGGGTGAACGACATCACCAGCGCCAGCGTGCCCATGGACGCCATCATCGACGGCAGACGGAGCGACCACTCAGACACGCCGAACAGCGAGGCGCTGATGTCCATCAGCCAGATCAGCAGCGGCGGCTTGGTGTTCCAGAGATCCGGCCGGAAGCCGTAGGTGGTGACCAGGCGCAGGTGGCCGGAGAGGTGCATCTCCAGCGCGTTCACCGCCATGCGGGACTCGTCCCAGAGCACGATGGGCGCAGTCCTGCCGCCCAGGAACATGAACCCGGCGCACGCGGCCAGCACGACAAGGGTGGCGAGCCAGCGCGCGGGAGCGAGCAGGCGGAGCCTGGCGGAAGGTTGGGAGACGACGAAAGCCATGGCGTCCAAGAGCAGGCGGCGGATCGCTCGATCTTCGCGGCCCAGGGTGAAGAAAGGCTTGTCTACGTTCGACAGCGCGGTTGTGGCCCTTGAACCCTGGCGCAGGAGGCCGTTTAACGCCGCCGCACCCGCACCTGAAGGACCTCTCCCATGGCCGATGGCCCGCGCCCCGTGAAGAAGGTCGTGCTCGCCTATTCGGGGGGGCTCGACACCTCGATCATCCTGAAGTGGCTGCAGACCGAGTATGGCGCGGAGGTGGTGACCTTCACCGCCGACCTGGGGCAGGGCGAGGAGCTGGGGCCGGCGCGCGACAAGGCGCTGCTGCTGGGCGTCAAGCCGCAGAACGTGTTCATCGAGGACGTGCGCGAAGAGTTCGTGCGCGACTACGTCTTCCCCATGTTCCGGGCGAACACGGTCTACGAGGGCCAGTACCTGCTCGGCACCTCCATCGCCCGGCCGCTGATCGCGAAGAAGCAGATCGAGATCGCGCGGCAGGTGGGCGCCGATGCGGTCTGTCACGGCGCGACCGGCAAGGGCAACGACCAGGTCCGTTTCGAGCTCGGCTACTACGCCCTGGAGCCCGACATCCACGTCATCGCGCCCTGGCGGGAGTGGGACTTCAAGAGCCGCGAGGCCCTGCTCGACTTCGCCGAGAAGAACCAGATCCCCGTGGCCAAGGACAAGCGCGGCGACGCGCCCTTCTCGGTGGACGCCAACCTGCTGCACTCCTCCTCGGAGGGCAAGGTGCTGGAGGATCCGGGCGTGGAGGCGCCGGAGTTCGTCCACCAGCGAACGATCGCGCCGGAAGACGCGCCGGACCGGCCGACGGTCTTCAGCCTGGACTTCGAGCGCGGCGATCCGGTCGCCATCAACGGCGAGGCTCTCTCGCCGGCCGCCCTGCTCACGCGGCTGAACCAGCTCGGCCACGACAACGGCGTGGGCCGGCTGGACCTCGTGGAGAATCGCTTCGTGGGCATGAAGTCGCGCGGCGTCTACGAGACGCCCGGCGGGACCATCCTGCTCGCAGCCCACCGCGGCATTGAATCGATCACGCTGGACGGCGGCGCCGGGCACCTGAAGGACGAGATCATGCCGCGCTACGCGAGCCTGATCTACAACGGCTTCTGGTTCTCGCCCGAGCGCGAGATGCTGCAGGCGCTGATCGACAAGAGCCAGGAGAAGGTCTCAGGCCGGGTGCGAGTCAAGCTCTACAAGGGCAACGTGACGGTGATCGGGCGCGAGTCGCCCCATTCGCTCTACAACCAGCAGCTCGTCACCTTCGAGGAGGGCTCGGTCGCCTACGACCAGCGCGACGCGGCCGGCTTCATCCGGCTGAACGCCTTGCGGCTGCGGGTGCTGGCCCAGCGAGACCGCCTCGGGGGCGAGTGATCGCCTAAGTTTCGGGCGCTCCAGCGCTTGGTCCTAGGCGCCGGGTCGTCCCGTGTCGGGCGGCCCACGGCGTGTGACGATGGCGTGAAACGATCGGTTAAGCCTGTGCTCTGTCTCATCGTGCGGCGTGAGACGCACGAGGAGTTCAACCGATGAGGACGGACGATTTCGAGACCCAGCTGAAGGGTGGCCGCCTGACCACGGCCGAGGTGCTCTACTACATGCCCGACCATCCCGCGCTGCTGCAGAGCTTCATGTGGCAGACCCTGGACGTCGCGCCGGAGTATCCGCGCATCCATCGTTTCCTCCAGCACTGGCGCAAGGAGATCCAGGCCGTGATCCACTCCGTGCGGCTGAGCACCGTCGGCCTGGTGTCGCCGGCCAAGGTGGGCTTCGCCGAGGAGATCGGCCTGCTGAATTAAGGACGTCGCCGCCCCTTGGAACAAGGATGCGCGACCCTCAGTTAGTCCGATGAAGGTCCGTGCCGGATCGGAGCTAGTCTGACTATGAAGCGCGTTCTGATCGCCGTTGCGGCGGCGCTGACCCTCACCGCCTGCGAAACCGCCACGCCCTACCAGCCCGCCGTCGTCGCCACCGGGTCCGTCCATTACGGCTTCACCGACGAGCAGATCGAGGGCGATCGCTGGCGGGTGGAGTTCTCGGGTAATTCCGATACGCCCCGCCAGACCGTGGAGCGTTATCTTCTCTACCGCGCCGCCCAGTTGACGCTGCAGCATGGCTACGACTGGTTCCAGACCGTGGACCGGCATACCGAGCGTCAGAGCGATTACTATGGCGACGAGTTTGGCGGCTTCTATGGACCGGGCTTCGGCTACGGCGGCTTTGGAGGGTTCGGCTACGGCGGCTATGGCTTCTTCGGCGGAGGCGTCATACGCGTA
>CAXTUT010000013.1:5837-22006 GCA_964247465.1 uncultured Caulobacteraceae bacterium
GGTCTGGTTCCTGTTCGTGGACCGCGAGTGCGTTGGTGAGTTGTTTTTCTTTGTCGTCGTGTTTGGCGGCTTCTAGGGCGGCGGCTTCGGCGGCGGCGATTTCGATATCGACCAGGTGAACCGCTATCGCTCCAACGTCGAAATCCTGCTCCGTAGGGGTCCGAAGCCCCCGAACAATGCGCATGCCTACGACGCGCGCTCCGTCGTCGCCCACCTGCAGGCCAACATCCAGTTTCCCAAGGCGTGATCGACCCTGAACAAGGCCGTCGGCTTGAGTTCGTCTGACGGCTTCGCCTTGGCCCTGCATGGAGGGGCCGGGGCGCGTCGCCACCGTGACTACGGCCGCGAGATCAGTCACATGCGCGGCCTGGTGGAAGCGGGGCGCGACCGTCTGGCGGCGGGCGCGAGCGCCCTCGATGTCGTCGTCCAGACCATCGCCGCGCTCGAGGAAAGCGGTTTGTACGTCGCGGGCCGCGGGGCTTCGGCCAACGCCCAAGGCGACTATGAGCTGGACGCCGGCCTCATGGACGAGACAGGCGCGGGCGCGGTCGCCGCCCTGCAGGGCTTTTGCAACCCCATCCTCGTGGCGCAGGCGGTCATGCGCCTGACCCCGCACGTGATGCTGGCGGGCGAGGGCGCGGCGGCGTTCGCGCGGAGTCACGGGCTGGCCGAGATCGCCGATCCCACGGCCTGGTTCACGCCGGCGGGCGTCGACGAATCAAACCACGCGCCGGGCGCGGCGCTGGGTCACGGCACGGTGGGATGCGTGGTGCGCGACGGCGCGGGGCGCCTGGCGGCGGGCACCTCTACCGGCGGAGTGTTCGGCAAGCTGGCCGGACGGGTGGGCGACACTCCGGCGCTCGGCGCAGGGGTGTGGGCGGACGCGACGGCGGCGGTGTCCTGCACCGGGCAGGGCGAGTATTTCCTGCGCACCGCGGCGGCGGCTCAGGTGGCGTGGCGGATGCGGGAGCCCGGCTCGACGCTGGCGGACGCCACCGCCAGGGCGCTGGGCGAGGTCGCCGCCCTGGGCGGGGAGGGCGGCCTGATCGCTGTCGCTGCGGACGGGACGGTCTGCACGCCCTTCGTGTCCGAAGGCATGAAGCGAGCCGCCCTGCATATGGACGGCCGGATCGAGGCCGAGGCGTTCTGAACGCGGTGATGAGCGATCCGCGCGGGTCAGGCGAGCCGGCGGACGCGGTGAGCGGGATCGCCTAGAGCAAGCCCCCAGACCAGGTTGATCTCGGCCTTCGCTCATCCGCTCATCCCGGCGAAGGCCGGGACCCAGATCATAAGGCGCTACGGCTTGGGGGTTTGCAGTGTTCCCTGTCCCCGCCCGCGAGCCATACGATCTGGGTTCCGGCCTTCGCCGGGATGAGCGGAGATATCGAGGCGTTTCAACCTGCTCCGGTCTTGCTCTAGCCGGCTATCGGTGTCGGAGGCTCGTCGCCATCGAGCTTCCAATGACCGCCCCGGACGGCTTCCACGATCTTGCGCATGCGGCGCACCTCCCGCTTGAGGTCGCGTCCGGTGACGAGTTCACGCCGCAGGCACGGGCTGGCCGCTTCGATCTCGGCCCAGACTTCTCCGAAACAGGCCGGCGCGCAGGCGCGTCGCAGGTCCTGCGGCGTGGTCGCGAGCCGCTCGAACCAGTCCGAGCCGCAGATCGCCGCCGCACCCCCCGCGGTCCAGAGCGCCCGCAGGCGCCGCCGCCACAGGGCGCGGCGGAAGGCGACCACGGCCACCTCCAGCATGTCGTCGCAGGCGTGATCCGGTTCCCCCCGAAGGCGGATGGCGTCGGACAGGCCGCCGAGCGCACGACCGTCCGTGCGCGCCGACGTGACGACCTGAACGTCCAGGCTGTGGCGGATCTTGCCGTCGACCCGGCGCACCATCTCGAACAGCGCGCGATCTTCGCCCACGGCCCGCGGAGGCAGTCCGCCTATGCGCCGGTAGGCCGCGCAGGTGATCGCCGCCGAAGCGCCGCAGTTCTGGTTGTGCCGCGGCCAGGGATCGTGGGGATCGGGATCGACGCGGGCGACCATCTCCGCGGCGAGCTGCTGATACTCCCACTCCAGCGATCCGCGCTCCAGGATGGCGGGCGGCAGCTCCATCAGCTCCATGGGATCGGCCATCACGTAGCCCGCCACCGCATCGGCGCCGGCGGCGATCTCGCGCAGGTTGGCGGCGATCCAGTCGACCTCGACCAGGGTGTCCGCGTCGGTGGTCAGGATCACGCCGTCAGGCGCGGCGAGATCAGCGGCCGCCTCCATGCCGAGCCGCCGGGCCCAGCCGGCGTTGGCGTAGTCGCCCGGAAGCTCCACGTGGCGCAGCTCCAGATAGAAGGGCAGGTCGACGCAGAGACCTCTCACCACGTCGGCGGTGGCGTCGTGGCAGTTGTTCAGCAACAGGATCAGCGCCACCTCGTCCCAATCGACCTCCACCTGTGCGGCGAAGGCGCAGACGCAGGCGGCGATGCGGGCCTCCTCGTTCTTCACCGGAACGGCGACCACGACGCCAGGCGCCCGCGACAAAGGTCGGCCCAGGCGCTCGATGCGGGTCGGGAAGCTGACGCTCGGTGCGGCGGTCATCCAGGCTCGCGTCCGGGTTTTTGGAGCCGACCCCTGCACGTCAGGCTCCTTCGCCGTTCGTCGCGAAGAGGGCGCGGAGACGGTCCCACACGGCTGCAGGGCCCAGACAGACTCGTCGCGGTCGTAGCGGACGTTCAAGACGTGTGGCCCCCGGTATCTGGCGTCGCCTGTACGGGAGCCGTTCATCCCCGCGAGACTGCGCGAACCTAGGGGTGTTGGTCCTCGGGATCAAGCCGGAGGCCTTTGCGGGCCCGGTCGCGCCGCCGGTCAGCCGAAGCGGCCGGTGATGTAGTCGGCGGTGCGGGTGGCCTTGGGATTGTCGAACAGCCGGTCGGTGGGCGCGAACTCGATCAGCCTGCCGAGATACATGAAGGCGGCGTGGTCGCTGATGCGCGCGGCCTGCTGCAGGTTGTGGGTGACGATGACGATGGTGTAGTCGCGCTTCAGCTCGACCAGGGTCTCCTCCAGCTTGGCGGTGGAGATGGGGTCGAGCGCGGACGCCGGCTCGTCGAGCAGGATGATCTCCGGACGTACCGCCACGCCGCGGGCGACGCACAGCCGCTGCTGCTGCCCGCCGGACAAACCCTGGCCGGAGGTCTTCAGCTTGTCCTTGACCTCGTCCCAGAGCGCGGCGCGGCGGAGGCTCTCCTCCACCCGGGCGTCCATGTCGGCCTTGGACAGCTTCTCGTAGAGCTTCACGCCGAAAGCCACGTTGTCGTAGATCGACATGGGGAAGGGCGTGGGCTGCTGGAACACCATGCCGATCTTGGAGCGCAGCTCGGTCAGGTCCACGCCGCGATCAAGGATGTTGTCCCCGTCCAGCAGCACCTCGCCCTCGGCGCGCTGGCCGGGATACAGGGCGTAGATGCGGTTGAGCGCCCGCAGCAGGGTGGACTTGCCGCAGCCGGACGGACCCATCAGCGCGGTGACCGCGTGGCGTGCGAACGGGATGCTGACGCCGAACAGGGCCTGAGACTTGCCGTAGAAGAAGTCGAGCTTGCGCGTCTCGAGCTTGATCCTGTCCGCCGCCATCGGCTCGACAAAGCTCTCGAAGCTCAGGTTGGCGGGGGGCGGCGGCGGCGAAGGCTTGGATTTGGCCGCGCCGCCAGGATTGCTGGGCTCTACGAAGGTCATGAGCGTTTCTTCTCGGCGGAGAGCGCGCGGACGAGGATGTTGGCGCCGAGCACGGCGACGGCGATCAGCAGGGAGGCGACCCAGGCCAGCCGGCGCCAGTCGTCATAGGCGCTGAGCGCATAGTTGAAGATCACCGTGGGCAGGTTGGCCATGGGCTTGGTCATGTCCAGGCTGAAGAACTGGTTGTTCAGCGAGGTGAACAGCAGGGGCGCGGTCTCCCCGGAGATGCGCGCGAAAGCCAGCAGTCCGCCGGTGATGATGCCGCCCGCCGCCGCCCGCCACATGATGCGCCGGATGGTGGTCCAGATCGGCGCGCCCAGCGCTATGCCGCTCTCGCGCAGCTGGCGCGACTGCAGGCGCAGCACGTCCTCGGTCGTGCGGGTGACCACCGGCGCCGCCAGCAGCGCCAGGGCGACCGAGCCCGCGAAGCCGGAGAAGCCGTGCAGGGGCTTCACCGCCAGCTGGTAGATGAACAGGCCGACCAGGATGGAGGGCGCCGACAGCAGCACGTCGTTGGTGAAGCGCACCAGCTTGCCGTAGGCGCTCTCGCGCGCGTACTCGGCGAGCCAGGTGCCCGCGAGCACGCCGACCACCACCGCGATCACCATGGCCGCCGCGCACATGAGCAGCGAGCCGACGATGGCGTTGGCCAGGCCGCCGGGCTCGCCCGGCGCCGGCGTGTTCTGGGTGAAGACGGCCAGGTTCACCCCGCCCAGGCCCTTGACCAGCAGCGACGCCAGGATGGCGACCAGGAAGATCAGCGCCAGCAGCGTCGCCGCCGTGCACGCGCCGACGAACACGGCGTTCGTCGCCTTGCGGCCCGCGCCGCTGCGCTTGGAGGCGGCGGCCATCAGGCGTGGTCCTTCGTGCCGAGCAGGGCGCGGGCGATCGCCAGCACCGCGAAGGTGATCAGGAACAGCACGAACCCCAGCGCCAGCAGGGCGGAGGTGTGCATGTCGCTCGTCGCCTCGGCGAACTCGTTGGCGATGGTGGAGGCGATGGTGGAGCCGCTGTCGAACACGCCCTTGGGGAAGTCGTGGCTGTTGCCGATGACGAAGGTCACCGCCATCGTCTCGCCCAGCGCCCGGCCCAGGCCCAGCATCACCGCGCCGATGGCGCTCTTGCGCACGTGGGGCAGGGTGACCGACCAGACCACCTCCAGCGAGGTGCAGCCCACGCCGTAGGCGCTCTCGCGCAGCTTGACCGGCACGGTCAGGAAGAGCTCGCGCAAGGTGGCCGCGATGTAGGGCAGGATCATCACCGCCAGGATGACCGAGGCCATCAGCAGCCCTGATCCGTTCGGCACGCCGGAGAAGATCGTCTCCCAGATCGAGCCCGGCGGCGCGAGCGCCATCAACGGCAGCTCGACGTATTTGGCGAACAGCGGGGCCAGTATGAACAGGCCCCACATGCCGTAGACGATCGAAGGCACGCCCGCGAGCAGCTCCACCGCGATGCCGATGGGCCGGCGCAGCGTGCGCGGGCAGAACTCGGTCAGATAGACCGCTACGCCCAGCGACAGCGGTAGGGCGATGATCAGCGCCAGCACCGCGGTGATCAGCGTGCCCACGATGGGGCCGGCGCCGCCATAGTCCTCGGTGACGGGGTTCCAGACGGTGGAGGTGAAGAACTTCAGCCCGAACTTGGAAAAGGCGGGCCAGCCGCCGATCAGCAATGACGCCAGCAGGCCGCTGATCGCGGCGAGCAGGGTGGTCGCTGCGACGAGGCACAGGGTGCGGAATACGGGATCGAAGCGCGCGCCGGATGGCTCCGCCCGCTTGGAGCCGCCCGCAGATAAGTCAGCCATGGGCCTAAGTGTCCGTAAAGCGAACGCCGCCGGATCCCTTCCGAGATCCGGCGGCCGGAGCGTAGGCTCAGTGCGGCTTGTAGGGGGAGCTTACGTCCGTCGACCAGGCGTGACGGACCAGGGCCTTCACATTGGCCGGCAGCGACACGTAGGCCAGTTGCGTGGCCATGCCGTCGCCGTTCATGTAGCACCAGTCGAAGAACTTCAGCACTTCGCCGGTGGCGTTGGCGTTTGCAGGCTTCTTGTAGACGAGGATGAAGGTCGCGCCGGCGATCGGCCACGCGCCCGCGCCCGGCTGGTTCAGCAGGCTGGGGGCGAAGCCTTCCGAGGCGTTCCACTCGGCATGGGCGGCCGCGGCGGTGAAGCTCTGCTCGTTGGGATTGACGAAGCGGCCGTCGTGGTCGGCGAGGTCGGCGTAGGCCAGGTTGTTGTTCTTGGCGTAGGCGTACTCGACGTAGCCGATGGAGCCCGGCGTCTGCTTGACGAAGGCGGCGACGCCGTCGTTGCCCTTGCCGCCTTGGCCGGTCGGCCATTGAACGCTGTCGCTGGCGCCGACCTTGGAGGCCCAGTCGGGGCTGACCGCCTTCAGGTAGGAGGTGTAGAGGAAGGTGGTGCCCGACCCGTCGGAGCGGTGCACCACGGTGATGGGCAGGTTGGGGAAGCGCTTACCGGGGTTCAGCTTGGCGATCTGCGGATCGGTCCAGCGCTTGATGTTACCCAGATAGATCTCGGCCAGCACGGGGCCTGTCAGGTGCATCTCCCCCGGCGTCACGCCGGGCAGGTTCACCACGGGCGTGATGCCGACGATGACGGTGGGGAACTGCAGCAGGCCGTGGCTGGCGAGGTCGGCCGGCGGCAGCGGCTTGTCCGAGGCGCCGAAATCGACGGTCTTGGCTTCGATCTGCTTGATGCCGCCGCCCGAGCCGATGCCCTGGTAGTTCAGGTGCACGCCCGTCTTGCCCGCATAGGCGTCCGCCCACTTGGTGTAGATCGGCGCCGGGGCCGTGGCGCCGGCGCCGGAGATGGTCGCGGCGCTTGCGGAGAAGCCCCCCGCCAGCATCGTCGCGCCAAGGGCGACCGCTAGACTCGTCTTCACAGCTATTCCTCCTGTGGCGCGGACCCCCGCCGCCGTCCCAGGGTTTATATCCGCCCTGTCACAGTTCGATGACGGACGATGACGGCGGAGCGTCAGGCGGGCTGGCTGGCGTCGCAGACGCGCGCGAAGGCGGCGGCGATGTCGACGGACGTGAAAGGCTTGGCGACGACGGTCAGGCCGGAGTCGCTCATGCGGCTCATGTCCTGGCCGGTGACGTAGATGGTGGGGAGCGGCCCGCACTCAGCCTCCAGAGCGCGACAGGCCTCCAGGCCATCGCCGTCCAGGAGCGCGATATCGGCGGTGACGAGGTCGGGACGTTGCAGGCGCGCCTGGTCCAGCGCCTGACGCGCCGTCGAGGCGAAGGCGAAGGAGGTGAAGCCGATGTCGGCCAGCATGGCCTGCATGCCCATGCCGACCAGCATCTCATCCTCGATGATCAGGGCGTGCCGCGATGGTTCGCTCATGGCTCGGGCTCCTTCGACGTCAGGTGAGCGCCAGCCGTCCAACTCGCGCCAGCTACACACCTTCGACCGCCAGCGCGTCAAAACCGCGGCGGAGCGGTCGATTTCCGGAACCCCCTCGCTGTGGCGGCATTGGGAGCGGGCAAGCTTCGCCGTAGGGCGTCGAGCGAGGGGTGGCGAGTTGCTGTTGGAGCCAGGGCGGACCTGCTGGCGTGTGGCGACCGCCTCCCGCGCCGCCGTGATCCTGGACACCCAGGATTATTTCCGGGCGGCGAAGGCTGCGATGCTGAAGGCGCAGCGCTCGATCTACCTGCTCGGCTGGGCCTTCGATCCCCTGACGCAGTTCACGCCCGACGCGACCGGGTCGGGGCCGGCGCAGGACAGGGCGGGCCCGTTCCTGCGTGATCTCGCCCGCGCAAATCCCCAACTCGACGTGCGCATCCTGGTGTGGAAGTCCGCCCTGCCGGTCGCCGCCTCGCAGCACTTCTTCCCGCACCGCGCCAAGGCCTGCTTCAGCGACTCGCCGGTGCACTTCCGCCTGGACGACAGCGTGCCCTTCGGCGCCTGCCACCACCAGAAGGTGCTGGCGATCGACGACAGGCTGGCCTTCTGCGGCGGCGGCGACATGACCACCGACCGCTGGGACAGCACCGAACACCTTGATGGCGACCAACGCCGCCACATGCCGTCGGGCGGCGTCCACGATCCCCGGCACGAGGTGATGATGATGGTGGAGGGCGAGGCCGCCGCCATGGCGGCCGACCTGTGCCGCCGGCGCTGGGCGCGCTCGCGCGGCGCCGACATCGCGCCTCGCGACGAGACAGCGCCCCCGGCCGCTTCGCCCTGGCCCGACCACGTGGAGGCGCAGTACGCCGACGTGCGCGTGGGACTCGCCCGTACCGAGCCGGCGTGGCGCGACCAGGCGGAGGTGCGCGAGAGCGAGGCCCTGCACCTGGCCGCCATCAAGGCGGCGCGCCGCTTCATTTATCTGGAGAACCAGTATTTCACCTCGCCCGCGGCGGGCGAGGCGCTCGCGGCTCGGCTGGCGGAGCCCGATGGACCCGAGATCGTGGCCGTCTCCACCGAGCACAGCCCGAGCTGGTTCGACCGCATGACCATGGACAAGACGCGCTCGGCCCTGATCCGAAGGCTGCAGGGCGCCGACCGGCATGGCCGCTTCCACGCCTTCTGTCCGGAAACCGACGCGGGCAGGACGGTGATCGTCCACGCCAAGTGCACCATCATAGACGATGTGCTGCTGCGGGCCGGCTCCACCAACCTGAACAACCGTTCGTCGGGCTTCGACACCGAGTGCGACCTGGCCATCGAGGCGGCCGAAGGCCTGGCGGGCGCGGCGACCCGCGCGGCCATCCATCAGCACCGCTGCCGGACGATCGGTCACTTCCTGGCCAAGACGCCTGAGCAGGTGCAGGCGGCGGTCGAGCGCACGAGTTCGCTGAACAAGGCGATTGAGGCGCTGGACGACGGGCCGCTGCGCCGGCTGCGCAGGCTCGGCCCAGTCTCCATCGGACCGATGGCTCGCTTGATCGCCACCCACCACCTGGGCGATCCGGTCACCCCGTCCGACAGCTGGCGGCCTTGGCGGCGGCGGGCGGACCTGCGCGACGGGGTGCGGCGTCTCGTGCCCGAACTGGCGGACGCGCCGCTGCTGGCCGATCCCGACGCGGGCGTCACGGAAGGCGCGCCGGAGGGCGAGGACCTGCGAAAGCCGCCCCGGCCGAACTTCAAGGGTGAGGACTTCATCGCCACCGAATGAGCGCGCCCGACGCTTGCGGGCGGCCGCGCCTTGCAAGCTTGGGCGCGCCACGCGATATCAGCCCCGACGACGCGCGGCCGACTGGCCGCCAGCGCTCACCAGATCGACGAAAGAAGGCCGCCGGATGCGCGATCCCGACATGCTCATGAGCCTCGTCCCCATGGTGGTCGAACAGACCAGCCGGGGCGAGCGCGCCTTCGACATCTTCTCGCGCCTGCTGAAGGAGCGGATCATCTTCCTGACCGGCCCGGTGGAGGACGGCATGGCCTCCCTGATCACCGCCCAGCTGCTGTTCCTGGAGTCGGAGAATCCCAAGAAGGAGATCTCCATGTACATCAATTCGCCCGGCGGGGTGGTGACGTCGGGCTTGGCGATCTACGACACCATGCAATACATCCGCAGCCCTGTGGCCACGGTCTGCACGGGCATGGCGGCGTCCATGGGCTCCTTCCTGCTGGCCGCCGGCGAGCCCGGCCATCGCGTGGCGCTGCCTAACGCGCGGATCATGGTGCACCAGCCTTCCGGCGGGTTCCGCGGCCAGGCCTCCGATATCGAGCGTCACGCCGAGGACATCATCAAGACCAAGCGTCGGCTGAATGAAATCTACGCCAAGCACACCGGCAAGCCGGTCGAGGAGATCGAGCGCGCGCTCGATCGCGACAACTTCCTGTCCGCCGAGGAGTCCAAGACCTTCGGCCTGGTCGATCACGTCTACGAGAAGCGCGACGCCGCCGAAGCCGACGCGGCGAAGTAAGCAGGCAACGTGTGCAAAGGCGCGATATGAAGCGCCTTTGCGCATGGGCGGCGGTTGGCCTGGCGTTGGCCGCCGCTCCGAGCCTGGCCCAGGATCCCATGGAGGGGGTGATCACCTTCCAGGTCGATCACGTGGACAGCGACGCCGGTCATGTGCGCGTGGACGTCTGCCCGCAAGACAACTTCCTGAAGGGCGGCTGTCCCTACAAGGGCGCCGCCCAGGCCGTGAAGGGGGTGACCACCGTGCGGGTCGAAGGCGTGCCGCCGGGCGTCTACGCCGCGCAGGTGTTCCACGACAGCAACGACAACGACAGGGTGGACCGGATCAAGCTCCTGGGCCTGCCTCTCGAGGAGGTGGGCTTCTCCAACAATGCGCCTGTAGGCCTGCACGGGCCACGGTGGGCTGCGGCCTCGTTCACCCACGAGGCGAACGACCAGGAGCTGGCGGTCAGGCTGCGCAGCTACTGAGTGCGGCCTGCGGCCTGCAGAGCTCGTCGAGGAAGGAGACCGTCGCGCGACCGACGTGGTTCCGCTCCCGATCCAGGGTCACCAGGTGGTAGCTGTCTTCCAGATAGAGCTTGCGCACAGGCCCGGTCACGGACTTCGCAAGCCGTTCGGCGTTTCGGATGTCGGTGACGTCGTCGTGGGTGGCGTGCACGATCAGGAGCGGCGCCATGACCTTGCGTAGCCGCCGCTTGGTCCAGCGGATCAGGTCCAGGTTCTGGGCCAGGCTTCGGCCAGGCATGAAGTCCAGGCCCGCCTCCGTCACCGCGCCCGACCTGAGCAGTTCGGCCATCTTGGCGCGCAGGCGCTCGTCCTTGATGCCGTAGGGCGGCCGCTCCTTGAAGCGGTAGCGGTTGATCAGCGGCAGGCGCGCCCCGATGGGGATGAACCAGGACCCCTTGGGGATCACCCAGCCGTCGTAGCGCAGCGTGGTCGCGAAGCAGGCGATCCCGGCGATCCGCTCGGGATGGCGGATGGCCAGCGCCAGCGCCAGCACCGCCCCCATGGACAGGCCGCCGACGATGGCGCGCTCGCCGCCCGCGGTCATCTTCAGGAGCTCCGCCTCGGCGCCTGCAAGCCAGTCGCGCCAGCCGGTCTTCAGCAGTTCGCGCTCGCCGACGCCGTGGCCGGGCAGCATGGGCGCGACCACCGGATAGCCGGCCTGGCGCAGATGGCGGGTGATCGTCTGCATGTCGGCCGGCGCGCCGGTCAGCCCGTGCAGCAGCAGCACCGGCGGCCGGGACGCGACCTCGGCAGGCGCAGGCGCGATGGCGGTGTGGATCGTCATAGGGCGGCCGCGCGGGTGAAAAGCTGGTCCAGCAGCTTGATCGCCAAATCGATTTCCAAATCGGAAATCTCCAGCGAAGGCGCGAAGGTGATCACGTTCTTGTAGTAGCCGCCGACGTTCAGCACCAGGCCCATGCGCTTGCCCTCGTGCTCCAGGTCGCCGGCCAGGGCTATGGCCAACATCTTGTCCAAGAACGCCTTGTTGGGCGTCCAGCGGTCCGACGGCTCGCACACCTCGAGCCGGAGCGCGAGGCCCAGGCCGTCGACCTCGCCGATCTGGTCGTGGCGGGTCATCAGCCAGCGCAGTCCGTCCAGGAAGCGGTCGCCCTTGGCGGTGACCATCGCGCCGTAGTCGCTCTCGTGCACCATGCGCATGATCTCCAGCGCGACGTTGGTGCCCATGGGGTTGGAGTTGAACGAGGAGTGGGTGGAGCCGGCGGGGAAGATCTGCGGGTTGATCATCTCCTCGCGCGCCCATAGGCCCGCCAGCGGGTTCAGCCCGTTGGTGATGGCCTTGCCGAACACCAGCACGTCGGGCTTGGCGTCGTAGTGCTCGATCGCCCAGAGCTTGCCGGTGCGGAACATGCCCATGTGGATTTCGTCCACCACGAACAGGATGCCGAACTCGTCCAGCACCGCCTTCATCTCCTTGAAGAAGTTCTTCGGCGGGATGACATAGCCGCCGGTGCCCTGCAGCGGTTCGGCGTAGAGCGCCGCGTATTCGGCCTTGCGGGTCTTGGGGTCCCAGACGCCGTTGTATTCGGTCTCGAACAGGCGGGCGAACTTCTTCACCACCTGGGTGGCGTATTCCTCCTTGTCCATGCCGCGGCCGTTACGGAAGGTGTAGGGGAACTCGATGAACAGCGCCTTGTCGCCGAAGTGGCCGAAACGCCCGCGGTAGCGGTAGCTGGAGGTGATGGCGGAGGCGCCGAGCGTGCGGCCGTGATAGCCGCCCTCGAAGGCGAACATGGTGCTCTGGCCGCCGGTATAGTTGCGCACCAGCTTCAGCGAGTCCTCGATCGCCTGGGCGCCGCCGACGTTGAAGTGCACCCGCCCCGGCATGCCGAACTTCGCCTGGATGTCGTCGGCGATGAAGGCGGCGAGCTCGATCTTGTCGGCGTGCAGATACTGCGAGGCGATCTGCGGCATGGTGTCGAGCGTGCGCTTGGCGACGTCGTTCAGCCGCGGATTGCGGTAGCCGAAGTTGGCGACCGAGTACCACATCTGCAGGTCCAGGTAGGGCGTGCCCTGCCGGTCGTACATGTAGGAGCCTTCGCACCCGGTGAAGATCGGGGGATGCTCCACATAGTGGACCGTGTCGCCATAAGAGCAGACGCGAGCTTCCGTCTCGCGCAGGCGGGCTTCGTCGGCTTGATTGAGCATGGTGGCCTCGGGACTCTACTCTACCAGAATGACGGATCAGCCGGCGGCCGACCGCAGTGCGACAGTTTCGCCCCCGCCGCCCTGAACGATGCGGGTCTCGAGCACGGCGCGCACCTCTGCGAACGTCTCGAACGGGATGCAGGCCTGGCCCTGGGCTCGACGCGTGGCGAGCAACGCGCCCTTGGCCAATACGAGATCGCAGATGTTGGACACGCAAAAATCCGAGCGTCCATCTCCGATATGGAGACGACGGCGATCAGACCCAACCGCGACGCACTTGCACGCCCCCGACGCACAGCCCTCGCGGGCATGAGGAAAGCTCAACGCCCAGCGACCGTCGTGAAGCGATCGGAGCTGGTTGGCGAAGATCGGAACCTCGGCGACGCCCAGCCGGGACAGGACCCGGCGGATCACCCAGTCGTAGCCGTCCGAGACGACGCGCACGTCCAGGCCCAGGCGCACACAATCGGCGAAGAAGTCCGTGACGTGGGGATCGAGCGGCTGCTGGTCCACCCAGCGGGCGAGTTCGACCTCGCTCACGCGCAGCAGCGCCGTCTGGCGCGCCAGACACTCGCGCGAGCCGATCAGGCCGCCTTCCCACTCCGCTTCGATGTCGCGCCAAGCCGCGTCGGCGAAGCGGGTCAGCATGGCCTGGACCATGTCCTGGCAGGTGATGGTCCCGTCGAAGTCGCACGAGACGATCCAGGGCGCATCGCCCCTATCTTCGCTCCGGGCCGATCCGCCGGTCTTGACGCAACGCTCCAGGGTCAAGGCGCGCCTAGCTCCGCCGACCATCGGCGCTGGGGCGCGGTCGTCGGGTGCGGCCGGGGGTGCGACGGGGAAGGCGCGGGATGCGGCCGGACTTCGGTTTCGAAGAGTCCAGTCATGACGCGATCTTCCACTCACCACCTGTTTCCACCTAAGTGGCGAACGCCGGCCAGTCGACGCGACCCGAGCGCAGGCTCCGGAACGAGGACCGTTTCCAGTCTGCAATACTTGGATCGGGCTCGTTAAGCCATCGCCCGACGTGCGACCAGGAGACGCGGAAATCACGATGACGCGCGGCCGGCCGATCTGGGACAGAGGAGGGGGAGGGCGGCGGGCGCGCAGCGCGCCTCCGCCCGGGTTCGCACGTCAGGCTCGCGTTTGAGACCGGCCAGGGCGGCTAAACCGATGATGAATATCGGCGTGGCGCCGCATTCAGGTCAGCGGCGTTACCGTGCGCTCCTCATTTGGACAGGAGACGAACATGACCGCCCTGAAAACCGCCGCCGCTGTCGCCGCCCTTCTGACGGTCGCCGTCGGCGCAACCGCTCAGGCGCAAAGCTTCGATGCGACCCATCCCCGCCGCGCGGAGGTCAACACGCGGCTGAGCACCCAGAACGCCCGCATCCGGGCCGGCGTCGCCGACGGTCAGCTGAGCCGCGGCCAGGCGCGCCGCCTGCACGCCGACGACCGCGCCATCCGTGGCGAGGAGCGGGCCGAGGCCTCCGTAAACGGCGGCCACATCACCCGTGGCGAGCAGCGCCAGATCAATCGCCAGGAGAACGCCAACAGCCGCGCTATCGCCGGCGAGCGTCACCCCTACTAGGCTGAAGACAGGCAGGCCTGGCTTAAAACAGGCAGGCTGGGCTCAAGACAGGCAGGCTGGCCCACGCGGTCAGCCTGCGACCTTGCGCCCGCGCCGCCTCAGCGCAGGACGCCGACCCGCTGCTGGCTGCCCCAGGTCTGGCGGCCGCGCAGGAACACCGCCCATCCCCACGCGGCCCCCACGTGGCGCAACAGCTGGAAGCTGAACGGCTCGATGATGGAGGCGATGAAGGCGTGGCCGAGCGAAGCCGCCCGGCGGTCGCCCACCCAGCAGCGGTAGAGGTGGATCGCCCAGAGCTGGAAGGAGAAGTCCAACACGATCTTGATCGCGATCACGCTTCCCACCGGCGCCAGGACGGCCAGCTTGCCCTGCACAAGGTAGCTGCAGAGCAGCACGAAGGCGGTGAGCCCATACAGGGGTTGCAGGGTGTCGATGGCCTTCACCGGCAGCATGGCCAGTCCCAGCGCGCCATAGCGCCGGTCGCCCACCATCTCGCGATACCAGTACTGGGTCTGCAGGAAGCCGCCGAACCAGCGACGTCGCTGGCGCAGGAACGCCATGGTCGTGCTCGGCGCCTCGGTCCGGGCCCGCGCGCCGCCGAGCACGCGCGTCGTCCATCCCTTGCCGTGCCGCACGCCATAGCGCTTGAGCCGGTGGATCAGCTCGTAGTCCTCCACCAGGCAGTCGGGGTCGAAGCCGCCGACCTCCAACGCCGCCGTCCGGCGGAAGCCCGCGAAGGCTCCAGAGATCAGCAGCAGGCTGTCCAGCCGCATCCAGGCGTAGCGGGCCAGGAAGTTGCGGATGTATTCGTAGGTCTGGAACCACTCGAACACCCGCCCCGACGCGGTGTCGGCGCACACCGGCGTGAGCACGCCGGTGGTCGCCACCAGGTGCGGTTCGGCCTCGAAGGCGCGGCGCACCGCAGCTATGGCGTCGGGTTCCAGCAGGGTGTCGGCGTCCACCGTCAGCACCACGTCGGTGTCGATGAGCGGCAGCGCCACGTTCATCGCCCGCGCCTTGCCGCCGCCTTCCAGCCGCAGCCAATGCACCAGCGGGTGGGCGGCCTCCATCTCGCCGAACGCCGGCTGGGCCAGACCGAACAGGTCCCGGAGCACCTGCGGAGTGGCGTCGGTGGAGCCGTCGTCGGCGATCAGGATGCGGTCAGGCCGATCGGTCTGGCCGAGCAGCGCCTGCAGCGTGACGGGCAGCACCACCGCCTCGTCGCGCGCCGCCACGATGACCCCGACCGAGACCCTTGCAGCGCAGGCAAGGGGCGTCGGCGGCGGGCGCAGGAGGGGCAGGGTCTGCCAGAAGGTGAAGGCGAGCAGCAGGGTGTCGTAGGTGACGTAGATCAATCCTGCAGACCAGACCCATACGCCGTGCAACCCGAAGGGCGCGCCGAGCAGCAGGATCCACAACGCCAGCACCGCGCCATGGATGACATGGCTGGCCAGCGGCGTGGGAGACGGCGAGCGGCGAGGCGACTCCGCCGCCAGGATTTCGGCCAGGCGGCCCTGCGCGCGCGACGGGGCGATGTGCGCCGCGGGTCGCATCGTGTCCATGGTCATGAGGTCGGGCTCCGGGCGTCGGGCGCGGGGCGCGGCGGACTGGCGACGGCGCCGCCTTCCGTCCGGTCGCCGTACGGCGGAGCAAGCCCCTCGCGCCTCATGCCGGCCAATCCTGACCGGAGTGAGGCTGCGCCGCCGCGTCGGCAAGCCTGAGCCTGACCGACACCGTGTCCGGTTCGCCCTCGGTCGGGCTGCGCTGGAAGACGATCTCCTCGTCCCAGAACCCGCCGTCGAGGATCGCGGCGCGGAGCGTCGGACCCGCCTCCACCAGCGCGCTCAGTACGCCGTCTGCCCCCAGGGCGTCCAGAAGCGCGGGCAGGTCGTCGTGCACCGACGGATCAAGCCCGCGCCCCCGCGCCTCGCGCAGGTAGGCCTCCGGAACCCGGCCGCGGCGGTCCAGGATCGCCAGCCGCCGACGTCGGCCCGGGTGGTCGGGGACGTGGCGCACGGTGAAGGCGGGATCGTCGGCCAGGATGCAGCCCGAGCCGGTGATGATCGCCTCGCACTCCCGCCTCAGCCTGTGGGCGTGGGCGAGCGAAGAGGTCGAGGTGAAGGTCTTGAGCCCGGGCGGCGGGATCATGCTCCCGCTCGCGTCCAGGGCCGTCTTCACCCGCACCCAGGGGCGGCCGGTCCGCGACAGCTTGGCGAAGGGGGCGATCAGCCGCTGGGCGGACTGCGCCAGGGCCGCGGCGTCAGGATGGGGCAGGGCGGCGATCATGGC
>CAXTUT010000014.1:0-21674 GCA_964247465.1 uncultured Caulobacteraceae bacterium
GCTCCATCCAGGGCCTCGGCATCTCGCCCGACATCATCGTCGCCGAGCGTACGCTGGCCGCCTCGACCGCCAGGATCGGGGTGGCGGTGGCCGACTACTATCCTAAGGTCACGCTGTCCGGCGAGGTCGGCTTCGAGGCGGGGGATGTAGGCGGCCTGATCGGCGCCGCCGGCTTCCAGCCCGCGGGGCTGGTGGGCCTGCGCTGGCGGCTGTTCGACTTCGGGCGCGTGGACGCCGAGGTGGCCGCAGCCACGGGCGCCCGCGCCGAGGCGCTGGCCGCCTACCGCCTGAGCGTACTCCAGGCCACCTCGGACGTGGAGGCGGCTCTCACCAGCCTGGCGGAGCGCGAGCGCCAGTCCCGAACCCTGGGCGAGGGCGAAGCCGCCCTGACGAGGGCGCACGGCGCAGCCCAGGCCGCCCACCAGGCGGGCCGGGTCAGCCTCATCGAGGTGCTGGACGCCGACCTGCGCCTCCTCTCGCTCCGCGACGCGCGGGTGCAGGCGCAGTCGGACGCCGCGCGCGCCGCCATAGCCGCGTTCAAGGCCCTGGGCGGCGGCTGGACGAGCTGAGGTCAAGGACGGCCTGCAGCCCGGGTCAGGCTGGCCGCCCGAGCGCGACGACGAACGGGAACATCACCGAAGGCACGTGGGGAGGATCAAACCGATCGAGCTCGGTGATGCGGAATCCTGCGTTGAACAGCGTCTTCAGCGAGGGCCGGTTGGGCCGGCAGCCGCCGACGAACCACCGCCAGATCGGCACGGCGACGGCCTGGGCCAGCGCCTTGAGCCCGCCCCCATCGGTCCGCACATGCTCCACCAGCAACACAATCCCGTCCGGCTTTACGACGCGGCGCATTTCGGCGGCGCAGGCCTCGGGATCGTCGACCGAGCACAGGGTCAAGGTGCTGACCACCGTATCGAAGCTGGCGTCCGGAAACGGCAGTCGCTCGGCGGCCGTGTCGACCACCTCGACCGGGACCTTGGCGACCGATGTGCGGCGATGCAGCTGCTTGAGGTAGGCCGGGTCCGGCTCGCAGGCCACCACCTGCTCGACCTCCTGGTAGTAGAGCAGGTTCATGCCGGTGCCTGCGCCGATCTCGAGCACGCGGCCACGAGCGTGGCTCAGCGCCAGCCGCCGGGCCTCGCCGAGCCAGGTGCGCTCGGCCCCCTGGTTGTAGCGGTCGTAGACGGAGGCGTAGATCGGGTGGCTTCGCACCGACGCGGTCATCAGATCGTCTCCAGTTCCACCGGCTGCACGAGCAGCCGGCGCAGGCGGGTGAGCAGGCTGCGCGCCTGGTCGTCGTCGATCACCGCAGGATCGTGCAGCACGGTCAGCCGCACCGACGATCCGTAGCGGCGCACCACCAGCAGCAATTCGATCGGCAGCTCGAAGCGGCGACCGAGGAAGTCGTCGTCAAACGGATCGGTGCGGACGATCCGGCACTCGCCAAGCTGCAGCCCACGTGCGGGCGACAGCAGCTCGACGCCGACGAACTGCGATCCGGTCATGAAGCTCATCAGATCCGGGATTTCCTCGCACATGGCGAGCAACGGCGCCTGGCCGTGGGCAAGGGCCTCTCGAACACGGGCGGAGGCGTCCGACAGCACCGACGCCAGGCCGGCGCCAGGCTGGACGTTCAGCCGCAGCAGCATCGGGTTCAAGAGCAGGCCCACCATGCGGTCCAGCCCCGGCACGTCTCGCGCCGCGTTCAGGGTCAGCAGCCGGACATCCGGGTCGCCGGCGTCCTCGGCGCGCAGGCAGGCGAGCGCGGCGACAATGGTGGAGAACAGGGTCGCGCCCTGCCGCCGTGATTGCTCCAGCAACGTATCGAGGTCGCCGCTGGCGAGGTTCACGGTCTGCTGGCGGGTCGGCAGGTGAACGCCCGTCTCGCCTCCCACGCTCAGCACGGTCGGACGGACGCCGGCGACCTGGTTGTCCCAGTAGGTCAGCGCCTTGCGGTAGGGTTCGGCGTCCCGCCAGTCCAGGTCGACGAAGAAGGTCCGGTCGATCTGCTCGACATGGTCACGGTAGCTCGGCGGCGGCGCGATTTCTGGCGCGTAGCCGGCGAGCGCGATCTTGTAGAGCGCCTCCAGCTCCGCCTCCAGCACATCGATGGACCAGCCGTCGGAGACCATGTGGTGCACCCGCAGGACCAGCAGGTGCTCGGTGTGCGAGGCGCTGGTAAGCTGGGCGGTGAAGACGCGCCCGCTCGAAGGGTCCAAGGGTCGGGACGCGTCGTCCCGCCCCGCCGCCTGCAGTGTCGCCTCGACGTCCGCCGCCGTCGTTTGGACCAACGAGAGGATCCCCGATGTTGGCGGCATCACGGTCTGGCGTCCCTCGGAGGCGTCCAGCTGCACCCTGGTCCGCAAGGCTTCGTGCCGCTCCACCAGCTGGTCGATCGCCCCGCTGAGGGCCTGAACGTCGAGCCGGCCGCTGATGCGATAGTGCACCGACAGGGTGAAGTCGGGATGCTGGGAGCTGCCGGGCCTGCGATAGTGGTCGAGAAACCAGAACAGGGTCTGGGCGCTGGTCAGCGGCAGCGTGGCGCCCGGGGCGCGGCGGTCTACGATCCTGGGGACCGTACGCGGGCTCGCCTGCTCCACGACCAGGGCCAGGGCGCGCACCGTGGGCGCGGAGAACAGCACGCCCGCAGGCAGCGCGAGGTCGAGCTCGTCGCCGAGCCTGACGGCGCAGGCCGCGGCCAGCAGGGAGTCGCCGCCCAGCTCGACGAAGTCGTCGTCCAGGCCCACCCGGTCCACCCCGAGCACCGAGGCCCACACCGCCGCCACCGCGATCTCGGTTGCGGACCGTGGCGCCACGAAGGGCGTGTCCGCCCGCAGGCTCTCCGCCAGCGGTGCGGGTAGCGCCCCCAGATCGACCTTGCCCTGGCGCGTGGTGGGCAGCGCCGACAGCACCACATAGGCGCCCGGCCGCTCCTGCGGCGCGAGCACGCGTTCGGCGTGACGGCGAAGTTCGGGGACGATGTGGGTCAGCGCGCCGGCCGTGATGCGGTGGCGGGCCGGGTCGGTGATCAGGGCGCCGGGCTCCGCGACCTCCACATCGAAGCGGGGAAGCCTGACACCTCGTGAGAGGTCCGCCGCGCCATGCGGCACGAACACCACGTCGAGCGCGCCGGCGTCGTGCGCGGCGGACCGATCCAGGTGGACTCGGCAGCCGTGCACCGCGGCCAGTTCGACAAGCGCCTCGGGATGGACGGCCTTGCGGTCCTGCGCCTCGCTCAGGCTGCGCAGGTCGGCGACCGTACCGCTCGCCCCCGCCGCCAGCCTGGCGACGACTGCGCTCGCACCGGCCGTGCGGGCGTTCGGAACCTGGCGCACGCCGATCGGCTCGCGCCGCCCGCGCAACAGGTCACCGAGCTGGTTCAGGGCTCCGACGTCACGCGACCAGTCGAGCCACCGCGGGACGTCGAACCGGGTCACCGAGCCGGCCGCGTGCCCCACAAAGTCGTAGCGGAAGTCGTTCATCTCGTTGCGGCGCCAGCCTCGCCGAGGCCGCACCTCGACCTCCAGGTCGGGGAGCGTGGCGAACCACCGGGGAGAGACCACGAGCTGGGCCTCCTGCTCGACCCGCAGCGCGACGCGCGACAAGACCTCGGAGGCCGGCGTGTCGGGCGCGCTCCTGGCCAGCACGACGGCGGTATGGAACTCCCACAGCAGCCCGAGATCGCGGACGTCGCCCACGACGACCCGGCCCAAGGGGCTTAGCGCCGCCAAGCCGCCTGCGATCATGCAAGCCAGATAGTCGCCGCTTGGGAAATACTGGCTGACGGAGTTGGAAACCACCAGGTCGAAGCCGTCGCCGGCGAAGCCGACCACGTCCGACGCCTCGCCCTGGCGCAGCTCTACGTTCCGCAGCCCCGCGCCCGTCACCGCCTTGCGCAGCCCCTCCAGGGTGCGCCCCGACACGTCCAGGCCGACATAGCGCGCGCAATGCGGTGCGACGCGCAGCAGCGGCAAGCCGCTGCCGCATCCAAGGTCCAGCACGGCCTGGGGCGCGCCCTCACGCAACAGGGCGACGGTGCTTCGCACCCACTCCGCCATGTCCTCGTCGGGCAACGGCCGGCCGGTATAGCTGCTGTTCCAGCCGCTGATATCGAAGTCGGTGCCGCCGGCCGCCGCGGTCGCGGCCACCTCGTCGACGACCTGCGTCCATGCCTCCCGAAGCTTGCGTTCGACCGAGCCGGAGGCGACGTCGGGCACCACGTAGGCGGTGAGCACCTGTCCGGCCGAACCGGGACGCTCGCGCAGGGCCAGGGCGACCGCGGAGACGCCAGGATGCTGTCCCAACCGGGTGCGCACGCCCGCGAGATCGACGCGGTGTCCGCGGACCTTGACTTGGTCGTCGAGCCGACCGGAGACGACATACTGACCATCCGGCCGCAACCAGCACCGGTCGCCCGTCCGGTACATCCGCTCGCCGGGTCGATCGGGGTGGGGTGCGAAGCGCTGGGCGGTCAGCTCGGCGTCGCGCGGATAGCCCTGCGCGAGCTGGACGCCCGCGATACACAGTTCGCCCGCTTCGCCGATCGGCGCCGGACGACCCGCCGGATCGAGCACCATCAGCTCGACGTTCTCGATCGCGGTCCCGATGGTGACGTCGGCGTCCGGACGCAGCACAGCGCTTGTACACCAGACCGCCGCTTCGGTGGGGCCGTACTCGTTCACCAGCTCGACATCGGGCAGCAGGGCGTGGTGCTGGCGTACGAGCGCCGCACTGCACACCTCGCCGGCGACGATGACGTGGCGCAGCGCCGATCGGGCGCGGTCGAGCCCGTCGAGCGCGCGGCTGTAGAGGGTCGGCGTGAGCAGGGTGTGCGAAATCTGGCCCGAAGGGTCGGTGAGCGCCCGGCGGACGCGGGCCACCAGGGCGCCAGGGTCCCGCGGCGCCAGCTCCAGCGTCCCGCCCTGGCTCAGGGTCCACCAGATCCCCGCCATGGAGGAGTCGAAGAACATTGGCGAGACCATGAGGAAGCCCGCGACGTCCTCCGGATAGCGGGTCCAGCGGGCCAGAGTTGAATTGGCGATGGCGCCATGGCCGACGAGCACGGCTTTAGGCGTCCCCGAAGAGCCCGAGGTGTGGATCACGTAGGCCCCGTCGTCGGCTCGCAAGTCCACCTGCGGCGGGTCCGCCGGACAGGAGGCGACGGCGGCCAGGGTGTCGTCGTCGTCCAGGGCGATGGTGATGACCTCGGTCGCAGACCGACAGGCGGCGAGACCCGCCTGATGGCCAATGACCCGGATGGGGGACCGCCCCGTGAGCATCTCGCCGAGCAGGGCGGGCGGGTAGGTCGGATCGACGGGCACGTAGACGGCGCCGGCGGCCATGACGGCGGCCTGCGCGACGACAGCCTGCACGCCTCGGGGCAGACAGCACGCGACCCAGGTCCCCTTCTCGCACCCGCCCTGGATCAGGTGGTGCGCGAGCCGGTGAACCTCGCTGAGGAAGGCGGCGTAGGTCAGTTCGCCGTCTTCGTCGCGCACCGCGATGCGGTCCGGCTCGCGGGCGGCCGGCCGCTGGAGGAGTTCCGGCAGGTAGGGAGTCATGCCGCGACACTCAGTGCGCCTGCCTCGACGGCGGCCGACGACATGGCGCGAACGGCCTGGCCGACGCGCAGCCCTTCGCGGCCGTGCTCGCGGATGTCGCCCTGCAGCGAAGGGCTACCTACGACGAACAGCCCCGGCTGACCGAGTAACGGCGCGCCCCAGGCGAGCGGCTGGCCTTGCTCGCTTAGCACTGCGTGGCCAGAGAGCAGGTCCGGGTAGCTCGGACGGTAACCGGTGGCCAGGATTAGCGTATCAGGCGTCAGGCGCACACCGTTGCTGAGCTCGATCTCCCGCCCCCGCGTCCGCACGATCTCGGGGACGACGCTGATACGACCGCTGCGCACCGCGGCGGCGAAGCCTCGTTCGGCGACGGGCGCCTGGCCGCTCGCCCGGAACTTGGTGTGCGAGCCCACCTCGGGCAGGCCCAGGCCATGTTTGACCAGGTCCCGGTACAGCGAGCGGTGACTGGCCAGGCTGGACAGGTCCCAGAGCCGATCCGGCAGGTTCGCGCCCAGCACGCTGATCCTATGGGTCGCCACGCCCATCTGGCTGCTCTTCACCATGAGCGGGGGCGTGCGGACGGACAGCCACACGGACTTTACGTGTGTGCTCAGTTCGGTGGCGATCTCGGTGGCCGAATTGCCGGAGCCCACGACCAGCACGGACTCCGAGGAGACGTCCGCAGGCGCGCCGTAGTCGCAGGCGTGAAGCTTGGGGCCGGAAAACGCCTCGCTCCACGCTGGCCGCTTCGGCGCACCCGCGTTTCCCGTCGCCACGACCACCACCTCGGCTTCCACGAAGGTCTTGGATGTTTGCACGCGCCATCCGCCACCAGCCGAACGGCTCAGGCCGAGCGCGCGCACGCCGGTGCGCACGTCCAGGCCATGGTGCTGCGCATAGTCCCGCAGGTAGTCGGCAAAGGCCGGACCAGGAACCCAAGAGCCGTTTCGCCGGTCGATGGGCATGCCGGGAAGCCCGGACAAGGCCCGCACCGTGTTCAGCCGCAGGCTCCGGTAGCGGCGCGCCCAGCTGGCGCCCGCCCGGTCCCCGGCCTCAAGCACCGTCACCGCCAGACCGCTCCGCTTCAGTTCGGCGGCGCTCGCCAGACCGGCCGAGCCCGCGCCGATGACCACGGCGCGCCAAGTTGCGAGCGGCTTCATGCAAAGGCCCTCGCCCTGGGCTCCTTGGCTGGAATAGCGCTCGGCTGCACCCACCGCCGAAGCTGCTCACGCCCGATCGGCGGCGGGACGGGCAGGCCAGGCAGGACGGCGCGCATGTGGGTGGTGTCGAAGCGCCGACGGTGATGGAGGTAGGGCAGGAACCCGGTCATGCTACGGTGGAACACGCGCTCCTCGTCGCTCGGCTGGCTCGGCATGGCCGGCATCATTCGGACGCGCACGGGGGCGATGTCTTCCAGCGCGGCGGCGATCGAGCGTACGGCCACGTCGTCGTCGTGCACCACGTGCACCGCGCGGACGCCGGAGGTGATCGCCTCGCTGAGCTTCAGCATCGCGTCGGCGGCGAAGTCCACCTGGACGACGTTCAGCTGCGCCCGCGGGTCCGCCCCGATCCGCAGCACGAGGCGCGAGTCAAGGTCGGGCCGGCGTTCCGCCACGCGTGAGGCGATCTGGCCGACCGCGCGCAGGGTGTGGTCGGGCAGGCTGTCCGGCGATCGGTCGCCCGGTGACAGGATGCTGGGCCGAAGGATCAGCGCGCACCGGTCCTTGGTGTCGGCCCAGCACCGCACGATCGCCTCGGCCGCGTGCTTTGAGCGTTCGTAGGCGTTCTCGAACTCGAGGGCGCCGGTGCTGTCCTCCTCCCGCACATCCGCATGGCCGGTCCGCCCCGCGACGAAGGCGGTGCTGACATGGCGATAGAGCGCATGGGCCGGTGTGCGGTCGACCAGTCGAAGGATGTTCTGCGTACCGACCACATTAGTTCGCCAGACATGCTCGTCGCGTCCATCGAGCATGACCGTGGCGGCCACGTGCCAGACCTCGTCGACGTCGTGCGTCAGCGCCTCCGTCTGGTCGGTAGAAAGGCCGAGCGTCGGCAGGTCTAGCTCGATGTCGGTGACGCTCACCAGTCGCTCCAGCGGCAGCGGCAGTCGCTCGAGGTCGCCCGAGGCGAGGAGGAACCTGCGCACCCGTTCGAGTCCGGGCACCGCGCCTGCATGGGCGAGCAGCCGCACGCGCCGCCCCGCCAGGATATGGCCGCGCAGCAGATGCAATCCGAGAAAGCCCGTTCCGCCGGTCATGAGAACAGTCATGCAGTCACTCTCTCAAGCGGGCGTCAGGGCGACCGCAACGACGAAGCCCAGCCGCCTGTGGGCGTCCGGCTTCATCGCGTTAGTGTCGGGCCAGCCGAGAGAGGTTCAGGCTCGACGCGACATCCGGGTCAGAAAAAGTGCGTGACGCTGAGGACGACGCGATCCTCCTTTTGCCGATAGTCCGCCGGGTACTCCACCGAAGGCCAGGTTCCCGTCCACACGAGCCGCAATTCACCGTGCCGGAAGGCCCAGCTGGTCCCGGCGCCAAGGTCGAGGCGTTCCCGATCCGCGCCAGGCCGGTCGGACTCGCCGAGCGGCGTCAGGGCGCCTGCATGGACGAAGACGCGCAGGCGAGCTGTAAGCTCGAAGCTCTTGCTCAGGTCCAGGTAGGCGCCCCCATTGCCTTGATCCAGATAGTTGGGGGACAGATAGAGGCGCGCACCGAGGCCGCCACGGCTCAATCCGGCGAAGACCTCAGTATAAAGCGCATGGTACGCGTATGTATAAGCCTGGGACGTGTTGCTTTCGGAAGGGCCGGATCGAGCGGGCTGGTAGATGGCGATGTCGGAGTTCGTCGCGCCGACGTCCCAGACCAGTCCGCCGGACGCCTGATGCGCGAAGCCCGCGTAAGCGATGTAGCCGAGCGGCTTGACGCCGTCGCGGGAGGTCTCGCCCACGATGCCCGAGACGCCGGCATAGGCTCCGCTGCTATGATCGTAGGAGACGCCCAGCCGCAAGTCCGGCTCGCCGTGGTCGAGGGAAATTCCGCGCAGGTCGTACTGGGACTCCAGCGTGGCGACGGCGGCGAGTTGCGCCCTCGCCGAGAGGGGACACGAAAGAAAGCAAAGGCCTGCAGAAGCAATGGCAACGACGCCAGGCGGGAACCTCAAACAAGATCATCGGCTGGCGCGCGTCGAGACGTCATCGCATCGCGCACATGATATACACGGCCCAAAGTGGCGCAGGATCGTCGCGCAGGCGTCGATCGTATCATTTGGCGGATCGACCACAAGAGCCTCCACGCCGCGGATCGACGGCGTCTTCTGCCGCAACAGGGCGTAGAGGCCACTGACATGGGCCGCGGAGAACGAGCTCCCGTTGGCGATGACCCATCGGTCGCCTGTCCCGGTCGTCGGCACGTCGCGTCCGGGCGCGCTCAAAACCCCGGCGATGTGGGGCGCCCCTTCGTCGGCCACCGCCACCACCCCGCGATGCAGGGCCGGGAACCCGCCGCCCGGCGCGGCGCGGTCGTAGGCGGCCACCACGACGATCCTGTCGGCGGCTGCGATGTCCAGGAGCTTGCTCAGCAGCAGGTCGTCGGGCCCGCTCAGGCTCATGTTGATGACCTGGGCCTTGTGGGCAATAGCGAAATCCAGCGCCCTGGCCAAGCTCAGCGTGTCGCAGACCGTAGGCCCTGCGCCTCCGGCGCCGGCCTTGGGCGTGGTCTGCCAACAGGCGCGCAGCCCCATCAGCCGGGCCTCCGGCGCGACGCCCGCAATGCCGATGCTGTTGCCCGCCCGCGCCGCTATGACTCCGGCCACACCGGTGCCGTGGTCTTCCGGAGCCTCTGACCGGTCCGGCACGAAGTTTCTCACGAGTTCGACTTCGCCTGCAAGGTCGACCTGGGCCTTGTCGATCATGCTGTCGATCACGGCCACCCGGACGCCGCGGCCGGTGGCCATCTGGTGCAGGTCCGCCAGCCGCCACTCCTTGGCGTCGGGCTGCAGGCGATAGAGCGGGTCGTTGTCCGAAGCCGGTCCGCCCTGGGCGTGGTAGAGGTGAAGCGGTTCCGACCAGGACACCGAGGGATCGTGGTTCAGGCGCTCGCTGACCTCTTCCACCGAACGGGCTGCGGGCACGGTCATCACGAAGCAGTCCACGCTCAGGATCGGCATGGGCCACTCGTCCGCCACAGACACGCCCTGCGCCTGCGCCAGGCGTTGGGCGATGCGCCAGCGGGCGCTGCGCCCTTCGCCATCGCCGTAGCCGCCCCCGTAGCCGGCGTCGGGACGGTAATGCTGAGGCTCCATGCGCAGCATCACCAGGATCTGACGGTCCTGCAGGGCTCGCGCGCCCGGTCCGGTCTCCTCGGCGGAGACCGGGCGCGCTGCGGCGAGGACGAGGGTGACCGCCAGGACCTGCGCGAGGAGCCGCATCACCGGCCGGCGTCCTGGTCGATCGGCTCGGCGAGCACCACCTCGGACCGCCGCCGCAGCCGCGCCAGGGCGATCGTCCGGCTTGGGGCGGGCACGTGAAGCAGGTAGGCGTCGGTGACCGTCGGCCCATCCACCAGGCGCGCGTCGCTGGCTTGGAGGATTTCGCGCAGGCTCTTCTCCGGTGTTTCCGGCCGGAAGATCACCGCAACATTGGCGGCCGGCGCCACGGACGCCGAGCTCAAGGCATGATAGGGCGCGGCCGCGGGCCGGGCGTCGCGCAACACCACCGCGCCCAATCCCATGACGACGCAGAACTGAGCCGCCAGCGCCCAGCCCATCCAAAGCCGCCCGCCGCCGCCGCGTATCCGACCGAAGGGCGTCCGCAGCGCCGCGCTCACGCTTGCGAGCCGCGCCGCCAGCTGCGACGCATACGACGGCCGCTCGCGTTCGACCAGGCGGCGGACGGTGGACCAGCCATGCTCCACATCCAGGCCGGCCTTCGTCGGCAATGCGGCTACGCCTGAGGCCAGCCGCCGCTCCGCGACCAGCTCGTCGCGGCACAGCGAGCAGAGTTCCAGGTGCGCCTCGACCCGGCTCCGCTCAGAGGCCTCAAGCCGGCCGACGACATACCAGGGCAACAAGGACTGCAGCTCCCGATGAGGATCAGGGCGCAAGGGTGTGGCGTTCTGGACCATCTCGCCCTCAGACCCAATCTGACAGGCCGCCCGCCAGGGCGGCCTTAAGGTTGCGGCGCGCGTAGAACATGCGCGACTTAACGGTATCCACCGGACACTGCATGATCTCGGCGATCTCCTTGTAGTCGAACTCGTGGAAGTAGGTCAGATCGACGACCGCGCGATGCTCGTCGGAAAGTCCGTTCATGGCCTGGAGCAGCAAGGCCTGGGTCTGAACGCGGCCGAGCGCCTGCTCAGGGCTGGCTTCTTCGCTGGATTGCGCTTCCATGTGTGACTCGTCCACCGGCGCGTCGAAGCGCGAGCGCGCCCGAAGCGCCTTCCGGTAAGCGATGGTGAAGAGCCAGGTCGAGAACCTGCTCCTACCGCTGAAGCCCTCGGGGTGGCGCCAGACCGCCATCATGGTGTCGTTCAACACTTCCTCCACCAGCTCAGGGCTTCTCAACAAGCCGGGCAGAAACCGCGACAATCGCGGATGGTAGAGACGATAGAGGTCTTCGAACGCCCGCCGTTCACCGGCCATGACTCGCCGCATCAGCCTCGCATCGTCACCGAGCATAGACATGGCGCTTGTCGTAGGTCGTGGTTCGCCGCGACGACGGGTATTCAGACCGTTCACTCCAGCGTCTCGCCTTCGCCCGTAAGTGGGGCCTTCGGCGCATGCGGTTCAAATCGCCCGGTGGATTTTGCTCGGGAGCATGCAAGCGCCTTCCTACCGCGGCGGGGGCTAGCTCAGCGACCGCGTAGATCGTGCGTCGATTCACACCCACCACTGGGCGACAAGTGAGCCCAACCCTGTGGATCCGACACACGGAGGAACTATCCAGAATGTCCCCTAGCGACCATTCACCCTCGCAACTCTCCATCTAAGCTGTCATCCAGCGGTGGCCGTATCGCGCGTCTTGGCTGACAGAACGCCATAACCGGACGGCCGCTTTCAGGAGCTGCTGGCAGCAAGCTCAAGGGCTTGAAGCGGGCGCGAAGCCGTCGCCAGCGACTGGAAGTCGGCCCATCTCCGCCTTCGGGAAGGTGGTCGGCTAGGCGTGCGGAGCCTGCCTCCGCCCCGGGACGTTCGACCAACCGCTTCGACGTAGAACCGAGGACGGTCGAGCCGCATTCAGGATGTGTCCGAGGCCTCGTAAGTTATTGTTCTTTCAAGAACGCCAAAGAGGTGTTTTTTTGTCCAACGACCCTGGGTCGCTCGCCCTTCGCGCATGCACAACAGACTTACGCCCGTCGAGGCGGAGGGTGTTCTGAGGTGGCGTCTTCCCTCGTCCTGCAACCCTACGCCGAGGCGGACCGTGCCGCCGTCCTGGCGCTCTTCGACGCCAACGTACCGAGCTACTTCGCCGCGGACGAGCGCGACTGGCTTGAGGACAGCCTCGACGACCTCGATGGTCCGGCCTTCCTCGTGACCGTCGACGGCGAGGCGGCGGCGTTCGGCGGCTACGAGGTCTGGGACTACTATGACAAGGCGCTGCTCGTCTGGGGCATGGCGCACCCGCGGTTTCATGGCCGGGGTCTGGGCCGATGGCTCCTGGCGGCGCGCCTGGCGCTGATCGGCGAGGAGACGCCGCCGACGCGTTGGGTGACAGTGGATACGTCACCGAAGATCGCGCCCTTCTTCCTGAGCCAGGGCTTCGAGACGGCGGGCCTATGGCCACACGGCTACCGGGCGGGTGGTGACATGCACGTGCTGCGCTTCGACCTCGCCGCCACTAGCGCCGAAGCGCTGAAGCGGCGGAGTGACGCCGCTTTCCAGATTGCGCAGTCGCGTTGCGGCTGAACGCTGCGCCCCACGCCTGCCTTCCGGCCCTGAAAAAACGAGGCGGCCAGCTGACCACAAACCTTATAGCTGAACGCGGGATAACGCCGTCGTTCCCGCTACCTTCAGCCGGGGCGCGGTAGGTCGCTGTTCTGCTTGGGGGATTGAACCGCATGACCTTCCGCAACAGCCTGACCGCTCTGGTTCTGGCCGCCGCTCCAACCCTGGCGGCCGGCCAGTCGTTCTCGACGCCGCCTGTCTGGCGACCCGGCGTGGCTGGCGACCTCGCTTTCGAGACGAGCGGGTTCCTTCGCGCGACCGCCTACGCCAGACCGGACAAGGTGGCTGACCAAGTGGCTCCGGACGGCGCTTACGGGCCTCTGAACCAGGGCTGGGAGCAGGGGACGAAGGACCATTGGCTGATCGAGGAGCAGCGTTACGCCATCGATGCGGTGATCGCCGGGATCGCCTACCATCGGCAGGACCTGATCAGCCGCGGCGAAGCCGTCTTCGACTGGGGTTTCCGCCAGGAGCGGCCGGACGGCTCCTTCGATTGTCCCGACCGCTTCCACAGCATGAGCTTCTTCGTGGAGGCCGCCGCGCACGCCGCCCTTCTCCTGCAGGCCTCCGACATGGCGGCGCAGAACCAGGGATGGGTGGCCGAGGCCGCGCCGAAGCTCCGCCTCGCCGCCTACTGGATGCTGGCGCCGCAGAACGCCGGGCCCGGCCAGGCGCATGACGCGCCCTACACCCACCGCTTCTATCTGGACGCCGACGCGCTCGGCGAGACGGGCGTGCTCGTGCATGACGAGGGCCTGGTGCGCGCCTCTCGCGACTATATCCACCGCGGGATCGCGCGCCAGGACCCTTCCGGCTTCAACCCGGAGAAGGGCGGCTGGGACACCAGCTACCACGCCGCCGGCCTGCTGTTCGCCGAGACCTACTACACCGTCGTGGCCAATGACGAGCTCAGGGGCGAGATGCAGCCCATGATCGCGCGGGGACTAAGCTGGCTCGCCGCCCGGGTGCGCAGCGACGGAACGGTGGACCAGAGCGGCAATACGCGTACCGGCTTCGGCCAGGAGCGCGGGCCGCAGGGCAACCTGAAGACCATGAGCTATGGCTCGGCTTACCGGGCCAGCTACTATTGGGCGATGATCTCCGGGGACCTCCGCTGGGCGAGCCTGGCCGATCAATTGCACCAGGGTCAGCAGGTCGAAGCGGCCGCGCGTAAGGCCGGGCTGCCTCAATAGCTGAGTGGCGAGCAATGACGGCGACAAGGACGAAACCCCCAGAGAGCCAAGCGTGCGTCACAGGGTCGGGACAACGACTCGCCGGGATTGAAAGGCTCGCATAGAGTCCGGACTCCTCGACTTGAGCGTCTGCCTTCCGACTATGCGTGGCGGCTGACGAGTCTGGCGTCGCAAACGGCCCGGCGCGGGGACCTGCGCCAGCGCTTAAGGCTCCTTCTCAAACGGGATCACCTACGAGGGCTACGTTAGCCTCACGCTGACGACCGAGGCCAATCTCCTGGACCGGCGCTTCAGTTGGTCGCTGTCGAGGGATGCTCACCGGGCGAATGCGTCCTATATGGCGGTCGCTGGCAGCCGGCCCATCCTGGTCCTGAACCCAGGTAGGAACCGCTGAGCCGCATGGGCCAATGCGATATCGATGGCGTGAGCGGCGATCTTCGTAGCCTCACGCAAGCTTACGACTGGTCGGCTTCGGCGCTGGGCGAACGCGCGGGTTGGCCGCGTTCGCTTGGAACCGTCCTCGACCTGATGCTGTCGTCCAGCTTCGCGATGTGCCTTGGCTGGGGGCCGGAGCTGACGCTGCTCTACAACGACGCCTACGTGCCCTTCCTCGGGTCGCGGCATCCGTCAGCCTTGGGAAAGCCGCTGCAAGAGGTCTGGGCCGAAGTCTGGACCGACATCGAGCCGTCCGTCGCGTCGGCCATGGCGGGTATGCCGGTCGGCCACGAGGACCTGCCCCTGACCATGACCCGGCATGGATCGCCGGAAGAGACGTGGTGGACCTTCGCCTACAGCCCGCTGCGCGACGACGAGGGCGTCATCGCGGGCTTCCTCAACATCGCTACGGAGACGACCAGCAAGGTCGTCCACGAACGCCAACTGGCGGCGCGCGAAGCCCAGCTTCGCGCGCTGAACAGCGATCTGGAGACCCAGATCGTCGCCCGCGGACGCGAGCGTGCGACGACGTGGGCGGTCACCTCGGAACTCTTATCGGTGATCGACCTGCGCACCGGCTGCTTCGACCGCATCAATCCCGCCTGGACGACGACGCTTGGCTGGACGCCGGAGGAAATGGAGGGCTCGCCCTTTTCGGACTTCCTGGCTCACGAAGACAAGCTCGCCAGCGCCGCCGCATTCGAGGAGGTGCGCGAAGGCAATCCGGTGATGCGGTTCGACAACCGCTACCGCACCAAGGACGGCGGGCTGCGTTGGCTGTCCTGGATCGCCGTGCCGTTCGAGGGCAAGCTCTATTCGAGCGCACGCGACATCACAGACGAGCGGGAACAGACCGACAAGCTGGCGATCGCAGAGGAAGCGCTGCGGCAATCCCAGAAGATGGAAGCGGTCGGCCAGCTCACAGGCGGCGTCGCGCACGACTTCAACAATCTACTGACCGTCATCCGTGGCTCGGTCGACCTGCTCCGCCGGCCCGACCTCAGTGACGACCGCCGCGCCCGCTACATCGACGCGATCGGCGACACCGCGGACCGCGCCGCCAAGCTGACCGGCCAGCTCCTCGCCTTCGCGCGCAGGCAGGCCTTGAAGCCCGAGACGTTCGACTGCGGGGCGAGCATCGGCGACGTCGTCTCGATGGTTTGCACGCTCACCGGATCGCGCATCGCCATCGACACGGCCGTGCCCGACGATCCCTGCTACGTGCTGGCGGACAAGGGCCAGTTCGACACCGCCATCGTCAACATGAGCATCAACGCCCGCGACGCGATGGACGGCGAGGGCAAGCTGACGATCGTCGTCGGTCCCGTCTCCGGCATCCCTGGGATCCGGCTGCATCCTCCGATCGCCGGCGACTTCGTGGCGGTGACGATCAGCGACACCGGCAGGGGCATCTCGCCTGAAGACATGGTTCGCATCTTCGAACCTTTCTTCACCACCAAGGGGCTTGGGCAAGGGACGGGCCTCGGTCTTTCCCAGGTGATCGGCTTCGCCAAACAGTCGGATGGCGACATCCGTGTCGAGAGCGGCGCCGACGGCGGCACGACCTTCACCCTTTATCTGCCCCGCGTGGCGATGGACGGTAGCCGCACCACGGTCGAGGAGGATCAGCCGGTCGCGATCACCGGCGACGGCGTGTGCGTGCTGGTTGTCGAGGACAACAGCAGTGTCGGCGAATTTGCGGTCCAGGCTCTGCGTGAGCTGGGTTACGACACGATCCTGGCGCTCAACGCCGACGAGGCCCTGGCCGAGCTGGAAAAGGATTGTAAGCGCTTCCACATCGTCTTCTCCGACGTCGTGATGCCGGGGATGTCCGGGCTGGAGCTTGCACAGGAAGTGCGTCGGCGACATCCGCGCATGCCGGTGATCCTGACCAGTGGATACAGCCATGTCTTGGCGCAGAATGGCAGTCACGGCTTCGAGCTATTGCATAAGCCCTACTCGATCGAGCAGCTGTCGCGCGTGTTCCGCAAGTCGATCACTTGGCAAGGGAGGCTTTAGCTTGACGGAGAGTGTTGCGGAGCAGGATACTCTATCAACGTTGCAATTTGCTCCAGCCGCGACGCCGCAGTGCCGCCTGCGGCGGCGATCGCCTTGGCGCTCCGCCGTCGGTCAGGTCCCCACCCGCCGGTGACTCCCGCCGGCCGCTTCCGCCAAGGCCGACCCGACGTCAGCAGAGCGCATCGAAGGGGTGCAGGCTCGCCGCGATCAGCACCTTGCCTTCGTCGTCGGTGAGCCGGACGAGGTGGACGCCGCGGGCCTTGGCCGCCGCGATGACCGCGTCCAGGCCGCCCTGCGCTTCCACCCAGCGCACGCCGCGCTGGCTCATGGCCGCCTCGCCTGAAGCCACTGACCCCAGCCAGGCTTCCAGGTCTTTCGCCATGTCCTGCTCTCCCTTGCACGCCGCGTCTGGAGCGACCGGCTTCCATAACGGAATGCCGAATGCCTGGATCAGCGCGACGACAGAGGTTCAGCCATAGCCGTCTCGAGGAGCTCGTCTCGCATGCGCCCTAAGCACATTAGCCACTATAGCATTGACTTCACCCATAGCGCTTCGGCGACGTCGCATCTAACACTTGGGCCTGCGGCGTCGCAGACGCTCCATCAGCGCGGGACTGGAACAGGATGACCGATGTCGCTCAAGCCCCTTACCCTTCTGGCGTTCGCGCTCGCGCTCACCTCGCAGCGGGCCTCCATGGCTGAGCAACCGGGTCATGTCACCGGCGTGGGCGGCGTCTTCGTCAAGAGCAAGGATCCCAAGGCTCTCGCGCAGTGGTACCGCGAGGTCCTCGGCCTAGAGGTCAAGTCCTGGGGTGGAGCGGCCTTGCCCTTCGATGCGCCAGGCCATCCTCCCAAGGTGTCCTGGACGGCCTTTCCGGCGTCCAGCGACTACATGAGCCCCTCGACGCGGGAGTTCATGATCAACTTCGCGGTGGACGACATGGACGCGATCATCGCGCGGGTGACCGCGCACGGCGTCCCCATCCTGAAGCGCGACGACCACGACCCCTTCGGCCGGTTCGCCTGGATCCAGGACCCGGACGGCACCAAGATCGAGCTCTGGCAGCCGAAAGGCTAGGCAGAGGTCTCCGGGCCGCCACGGATTCGTCGGCGCCAGGGCGTCAAGGGTTCGTACCGGGGAACGTCGGTCGCGCCGTTCCGCGTCACGCGCAGGAGATTCCTGTCGACCAGATGAAGCACGGCGTCCTGTACGCTGCGCTTGGAGAGGCCGGTCCGTTCCGCCAACTGGGCGTGGCTGAGACGCGGCGCGCCCTCCTCGGACGCGGCCAGGACCAGGTAGACCAGGAAGGCCGAGGCGCGGTGGTCGTGACCGACGAGGTCCCTCATGAGCGCGTCCACGACGTAGGCGTCCACCATGTACTGCTTGTCGCTCATCGCTATGGCACTAAGCGCGTAAGGGCGGGCGCGCAAAGGGTGGCCCGAGGTTGGTGCGGGAGGCCGTGGTGCTTAGAAGGGTCAACTATGTGGGCATCCCGACGGGGGACCAGGATCGGGCGCTGACCTTCTGGACCGAGACCATGGGCTGCATCATCGCCACCGATCGTCAGATCGGGGAGAAACGCTGGATCGAGCTTACCATTCCCGGCGCCCAGACCGGTTTGCTGCTGCTGACGCCGCAAGGACACGAGGACCGAGTCGGGACCTTCTTCAACGGCTCCTTCGGCTGCGACGACGTGCACTACGCCTATGAGAAGCTGCTTGCGCGAGGCGTGGAGTTTCTGGGACCCCCGGAAACAAGGCCGTTCCCTCACGTCTACTTCAAGGACCCGGATGGCAACACCTTCTTCCTGTCGAGCCGATAGGTATGCCGACTGACCGAGGACGTCGACGGCACGGCTACTTCGTGTCAGATCGTCGGCTTGATGAGCAAGGAAGCACAAGCGCCGGGAGGAAGAGATCAATCCTTTCTTGAAGCGCGCTTCTAAAGGTTCCGCTGCGGTGACTCGCAGGCGTTGGCCTGAGGACTACGGCTACTCTCAAGCAAGCGAGCCGTCCGGCGCGTGAAGCGGAACGAAGCCTCGCCATCCGGCGGTGCTTTCCGACCCCGTTGCGCTTTGTCGCCGCACCGGCCGCCAGGAGGCTGCGCCAAGGTGCGGCGCCCTTTCCCACCCGCTCCTGTCCTTAGACGCCCAAATCGCCAAAACTGAGGTTCTGCTAATAAAACCAACGGGATTCAATCGAGACGCGTGTTTGTCTTCGTCGCGCTCACGGGGTGTCGCACCCTCTCTATGGCGACGAACGCAGCCGCGTTGCTGCGTGGGGGGCGGATGGGCGATTTTAGACGACGTCGGCTGCGGCGACGCGAGCGGTGGACGCGGCTGGTGGTCCTCTCCGGCCTGGCCTTCGCGGGGGTGAACTGGGCCTTGGGCCGGGATGGCGCGGCCGCTCAGACTGCGCCGCCAGCGCCGCCCGGAGCGGTGCAGCCCTCGCCGCCTTTGGACCTCGCCAAGCCGGAATCGCTGCTGCGTCAGCCCGGGTCGCCGCTCGTCATCCGGGAGAGCCCGTCCGCGGAGCCGCCGGCGGAGGCGCTCACGGTGGAGGCCGACGTCCGGGACATCACCCTGGACGGCGTCAGCGTCTTCAAGCCAGACGAGCTGCGGCCCCTCTACGCGAAGCTGATCGGCAATCGCGTTCCAGTGGCCGAGATCTACCGGGCCGCTCAGCGCATCGAACGGCGCTACCGCCAGAGCGGCTTCGTGCTCACGCGTGTGATCGTGCCCGAGCAAAAGGTCTCCGACGGCCGATTCGTCCTGCGAGTGGTGGAGGGCTACGTCGCCTCGGTGGAGGTCGCCGGGGATCCGGGCTCCAGCCGGGGACTGATCGAACGCTATCTCCGCCACGTTACCACCCGCCGCCCCGCGAACGTGCGCGACATTGAGCGCTACCTGCTGCTGGTCAACGACCTTCCGGGCGTCTACGCCGAGGGCGTGCTCACCCCCGATCCGGGGCAGACCGGGGCCGCCACCCTGGTGGCGGCGGTGAGGCGTACGCCGATCAGCGGCTATGCGACCTTGGATAACAAAGGGTCGGTGTTCACCGGACCCGTCAACGCCGCCTTCGACGCCCAGCTGAATGGCCTGGGCCGATTCGGCGGCCAAGCCGAGCTCCTGGGCTTCTCCACCTTCAACGACGAGCAGAACTATACGGAGCTGTCCTTCGCCGGCCATGTTGGGGACGAGGGGGCTCGGGTGCGCGCCTACGCTGCCTACGGCCCGTCCAGGCCGGGAGCGAGCCTGCGCCCGCTTGACCTCCACGACACCTCTACCCTGCTCGGCCTCGGCAGCGACTACCCGCTTCTTCGGTCTCGTCGGATCAACCTGACGCTCAACGCCGCCTTCGAGGCGACGGAGGACCGCGTGGATACGCTGGGGCAGGGCCAAAGCCTCGACCGGCAGCGTATCCTGCGATTTGGCGCCCTGTTCACTCAAAGCGACGCCGAAGGCGAGACCAGCGCGGGCCTGACCCTGCACAAGGGCCTGCCAATCCTCAACAACTCCGACAACGAGGACTTCACGCCGCAGTCGCGCGCAGGGGGCACCTCGGTCTTCTTCAAGGTTACTGGGACCCTCTCGCGCCTTCAGACCCTCTATGCGGACGCGGGCGGAAGCTTGGCCCTGCAGGCTGCGTTCGCCGGTCAAGCGACACCCGACCGCCTCCTGTCGCTGGAGCAGTTCCGCGTCGGCGGCGACTCCTTCGGGCGTGGCTACATCCCGGGCCAGCTCAGCGGCGACGACGGGCTCGGCACGAGCCTGGAGCTGCAGGCCACCCACGTCCTGCCGTTCGCCGCCGTGCCGCACGTCCAGCTCTATGGCTTCGGCGACTATGCCGCGGTGAAGGACCACGGCGCGCCGACCCAAGACCTCGCCTCGGCGGGCGTCGGGCTGCGCCTGGACATCCTTCAACGCTACTCCGCCGACCTGACGCTGGCCGATCCGTTCTCGCGGGGCCGTGCGGAGGCCACGGGCGTGAGCCGCGGCTTCCATACCTTCTTCCGCTTGACCGCTCGCTACTGAGGAAAACCGATGATCCTCTCCGCCAGACGTCGCCTGCTCGCCTGCACGGCCCTCACCGCGGCCGTGCTCGGCGCCGCGCGCGCCTACGCCGCGCCGACCGGCGCGCAGGTGGTCGCCGGCCAAGCCAGCGTGTCGGGTCAGGGCACGGCCGCCACCGTCATTCAGCAGACCAGCAGCCGCGCAATTCTGAACTGGTCAAGCTTCAGCATAGGTTCCGGCGAGCGCGTCACCTTTGACCAGCCCAACGCTCAGGCGGTGACGCTGAACCGGGTGACCGGCGGGAGCGTCTCCGACATCCAAGGCCTGTTGTCCGCCAACGGCAACGTCTTCCTGATCAACCCCAACGGTGTGGTTTTCGGCAAGGGCGCGACCGTGAACGTGGGCGGGCTGGTGGCGACCACCGCCGACATCGCCAATGCCGACTTCATGGCCGGCCGCTACCGCTTCGACCAGCCCTCGGCCAAGGTCAACGCTGTGATCGTCAACGCCGGGCGCATCACGGCCTCCGACGAAGGCTTGGCCGCCCTGGTGGCGCCGGGCGTGGTCAACAAGGGGGTGATCACCGCGCGCCTGGGACGCATCGTGCTCGGCGGGCACGAGACATTCACCGTGGACCTCGCCGGCGACCGCCTCCTCAGTTTCGACACGGGCCTCGGCACGGGCGCCGCCGGCTCCGTCGTCAACGCCGGCGTCCTCGTCGCTGACGGTGGCGCGGTGCTGCTGGACGCCGCCGCGGCCGCGCAGACGGTCCACGGCGTGATCGACATGACCGGCGTTGTGGAGGCGCGCACGGTGGGCGAGCAGGGGGGCGTGATCACCCTAGGCTCCGGGGCCGGCGGGACGACGACGGTCTCAGGCACCCTCGATGCCTCTTCCAGCGCCGGCGCCGGCGGCAGGGTTACGGTCACCGGGGGCACGGTCGCGCTTGATGCCGGCGCCAGCATCGACGTCTCCGGCGGCATCGGTGGCGGAGCCGCGATGATCGGCGGTGACTTCCACGGCGCCGGCCCGGACCTCGACGCCGCTACGCTAACCGTCTCCCCCGGCGCCACGATCAACGCCGACGCTATCACCGGCGGCAGCGGCGGTCAGGTCGCGCTCTGGTCGAACGGCGTCACCACCTTCAACGGCGCCATCACCGCCAATGGCGCGGGGGGTGGCGCGGGCGGGTACGTCGAAACCAGCGGCCACACCCTGTCGATCACCAGCGGCAAGGTCAGCACCGGCGCCGGCGGAACCTGGCTGCTCGATCCGACCGACATCACCATCGCCGATACCGACAGCAACGGCGCGTTCACCACGACCATGCCGCCGCAGGGACAGGGGGGTACCGGGACGTTCACACCGACCCCCGGCGCAGACAGCGCGACGGTCAGCGCGACCGAGATCACGAACGCGCTTAACGCGGGGTCGAGCGTCACCATCCAGACCAGCGGCTTCTCGGGCCAGCAGGGGACCGCCGCCGGCGACATCACCGTGGCTTCGGC
>CAXTUT010000015.1:0-20060 GCA_964247465.1 uncultured Caulobacteraceae bacterium
CTCCGGCTCTTCGACCCCGGTATAGAGCGGTGTCGCCGGCGGGTCGGCGATGACGGCCTTCATGATGCAGCCTCTGGTGCGAGGAGAACTCTGCGGCGGAGGGACCCTCGCCGCGTCAAGCCTGGATGAAGTCCAGGAGGCGGTCCACGAACAGCTGCGGCGCCTCCTCGGGGATGTAGTGGCCGACGCCCGGCAGGGCGCCGCCCTGGGTCTGGCCGGCCTTGGCCTTCAAGGCCTTGTAGAGCGCCTCGCCCACCGCGCCTTCGCCGCCGAGGGCCAGGATGGGCATCTCAGGGGCGGGCGCCGCCGCGTTCTGCTGCATGGCCGCCGGCACGGCGCGATAGTAGCCGAACCCCGCACTCATCCGTCCCGGCCGGCTGTAGCTCCGGGCATAGACGTCGAGGTCGGCCTCGGCGATGGCGCCTTTGACCATTGATTTGTTCTGGAAGAACCAGTCCAGGAAGGCGCGCTCCCGGCCCTGGGTCAGCATCTCGGGCAGGCCCTCGACCGCGTTGAAGTAGAACTGGAACACGCGGGCGGCGGTCGCGAGGCCGAAGGCCGCGTCGGGCGTGACGCCGGGCACCGCCGCCTCGGTCAGGCACAGCCGCTCGACGCCTGCCGGATGGCGGGTCGCCCAGGCGTAGGCGGTCCAGGTCCCGACGTCGTGACCGACCAGGACGAAACGCGCGATTCCGGCCGAAGCCACGGCGGAGGCCAAGAGGTCGCTGACGTGTCCGGTGTCATAGGCCACGCCGTCCGGCAGCAGGTCGGAGTCGCCCATGCCGGGCAGGTCCAGCGCGATGGAGCGATAGCCCGCCGCCGAGAGCAGCGGCTGGACATGGCGCCAGGCATGGGCCGTCTGCGGCCAGCCGGGCAGCAGCACGACCACGGGGCCGTCCTCCGGTCCCGCCTCCCGGGCGGCGATCGTCAGGCCGCCTGGGGCGGAGAGCTTCAGCGGGCGGATCGAAGCGATGTCCATGGTGCAGTCCTGTTCCCACGACCTGCAGCTCTTCCCAGGACACAGTCAGATGAGTGTCAGTCGAGCGGCCGGAGTGGCGGTGATCAGCATGTCTAGCCTGAACGCGATCAGCTGTCCCTTGCGCAATCCGGAAGGCCCGCTTGCGATCCTGATCGGCGACACGCCGATCCCTGCAGGGTAGAAAGACATGGTCATCCAGGAGACGTATCCGATGAAGGCTTTTCTGCTGTCTTTTAGTGTAGGTCTTCTCGTTGGCGTCCTCTATGCCGGGCTTCGCGTGCGCTCGCCCGCCCCGCCGCTCGTCGCCCTGACCGGGCTGCTCGGCATGGTGCTGGGAGAGGCGGCCTGGCCCCGCGCGCTCGCCCTCGTCGGCGCGATGGGCAAGGGCTGAGCAGGTGAGACTCGCGCCTCTGGCCCTGAACCACGTCGGCGTCACCGTGCCCGACATCCACGCCGCCATGGACTGGTACGGCGAGGTGTTCGGCTTCACCCCCATCATGGGTCCGCGGCTGATGAGCGTCGATGCGAAGGCCACGGCGGAGACCGCCTCGGTGTTCGGGCCGCGTTTCCGCCGCCTGCTGCAGGCTCACCTGCTGACCGGCGACGGCGTGGGGCTGGAGCTGTTCGAACCGCTCGACCCCAAGCCTGAGCCGCCCGCCGAGGGGCTCGACTACCAGCGCCGCGGGCCCTGGCACATCGCCCTGACGCACCCCGACGTCGACGCCATGATCGAGCGCATCGTCGCCAAGGGCGGACACAAGCACACCGACGCCCACGCCTTCGCGCCGGGGCGGCCCTGGCGGCTGGCCTATACGCGCGATCCCTGGTGGACCACCATCGAGATCGTCTCCCACAGCTACGCCGAGATGTTCGCCAACTGGCCGCAGCCCGGGGCCGATACCACGCCGGTCATGGTCGACCGCGCCGAGGCCGCCCGTCTGCGCGCGGAGGCCTGAGGCGTGTTCTTCGCCCTCAACACCTTCCTCTGGTCGACCCGGTTCGAGGCGCGGCACATCCCGCTGCTGGCCCACATCCAGGCGCTGGGCGCCGACACCGTCGAACTCCAGCGGAGCGGGTTCGAGGACTTCCCGGTCGACGCGATCCGGCGGGAGCTGGAGCGCCTCGGCCTCGGCTGCACCCTCTGCACCTCCCCGCCGCGTCCGGAGCAGTGCCTGCTGCATGAAGACGCGGCCGCCCGGAGCGCTGCGCTGGACTATCTGCGCGACGCGGTCTCGGTGGCGCGCGACCTCGGCGCATCGCTGATCGCCGGGCCGCTCTACGCGCCGCCCTGGTGGTTCACCGGCGCCCGGACGACGCCGGACCAGCAGCGGTGGGCGATCGAGGGCTTCCGCGCGCTGGGACCTGACCTCGACGCGGCCGGCGTGCACCTCGCCATCGAGCCGATGAACCGGTTCGAGACCTTCTTCCTGTCGACCGCCGAGCAGGGCGCCGCCCTCTGCGCGGCGGTGGGCCACCCCAAGGTCGCCATGATGCTCGACACCGCCCACATGGCCACCGAGGAGAAGGACCCCGCCGCGGCCGTGCGCACCGCCGGTCGATGGCTGAAGCACCTGCACCTGCCCGAATCCGACCGGGGAACGCCCGGAACGGGGCGGCTGATCGACTGGCCGGGGCTGTTCGCGGCCCTCGTCGAGGTCGGCTACGACGGCGGCTGCGCCATCGAGAGCTTCCCCTACGCCGATCCAGACCTGGCCTTGAGGACGCGGAGCTGGCGCGACCTCGCCCCCTCCACCGACGACCTCGCCCGCGACGGGCTGGCCTTCCTGAAGCGGACCTGGCGCGGCTCCCTGGCCGGACGCCCCGGCGCGCCCGCAGGTCCCGGCTGATCCGATGTCGCGCCAGCCGCACGCCTCGCGTTCTCCCGAGGCCTTTCGCCTCGTCCTCGGCCTGGCGTTCGCAGCCGGGCTCGGGTCGTTGGCCCAGGCCGCACCCGTCGCGCCCCTGCCGCCCCTCGACCTGGGCCAGACCAACATCTTGGACGGGGAAGGCGGCCCGGGGCGGCTCTTGGAGATCATCACCTTCGGATCGGGCGCCGGCCGCCTCGCCGACGCCGAGGGCCACGCCGCCCCGGGCTCCAACGACCAGCAGGTCGTCTCGGCCGTCCTGCACCCGATCCTGGTGTCGGGGGCGTCCATCCTCGGCGCCCACCCGGGCGTGGAGGTGCTCGTCCCGGTGAGCTACGTGACAACGGCTTCGCGGCGGCGGGCGCGGGCCACGACACCGGCCTGGGCGACGTGACCGTGGAGCCCTTCCTAGAGTGGTCGAGCGCCCATCCCCGGGCGGGAACCGTCTCCGTGCGCCTGGCGCTCGGCGTCGTCGCGCCGACGGGAGACTACGGGTCGGCCGCGGCGGTCAGTACCGGCCAGGGCGCCTGGCAGGTGTCGCCCTATCTCGCCACCACCTGGCGCGTCTCCCGCCGCTGGGAGCTCAGCGCGCGGGCGATCTACGACTGGAGCGGCTCGTCGGCCGGGCGGTCTATGGCCGGGGCGCGCACCCGCCTGCAGGCGGGTGACCAGGTCGCGCTGAACGCCTCGGCCTCCTACGCCGTCACGCCGGCCTGGCGGCTGGGGGCGGGCGGCTACCTGCTGCACCAGGTCGGCCCGGCGAGCGTGGACGGCGCGCCCATGCCCGACAGCCTGCAGCGCGTGTTCGCGCTGGGTCCCGTTTCGCGCTGGCAGGTCGGCAAGACGACCCTCCTGGCCGCCGCCTACAGGGAGTTCGAGGCCCGCGACCGTCCGCAAGGCGTCAGCTTCAACGTCCGCCTGCAGCACCCCTTCTAGACCGGGATGCAAGGTCCGGATGACGTGGTGGCAACGGTCCTCCCTCCCACCCGTTCGCATGGGTCAGACTGGCGGTGCGGAAAGACGGGCGTGGTCGACGAGCTGAGCGATCTTCGCCTGTTCACCCGGATCGTGGCGGCCGGCAGCCTGTCGGAAGCGGCCCGGCGAGCGAACGCCTCGCTGACCTCGGTCAGCCGCAGGCTTTCGGGCCTGGAGGACAGGCTCGGCGTCCGGCTGATCGACCGGGGCTCCCGCAAGTTCACCCTGACAGAGGAAGGCTTGCTGCTTCAGGAGCGCGCCGTCTCGATCGTGGAGGCCCTGGATGCGACTTCCGCCGAGTTGAACGCCCTCTCCGGCGCTCCGCAGGGCCTGCTCCGCGTCAGCGCCCCGCACGAGATCGGCCGCCGCCGGATTTCACGGATTTGCCGCGCGTTCAGCGACCTGCATCCCAAGGTGCGCGTCGAGCTGACCCTGACCGACGTGCGGCCGGACATCCTGGAAGACGAGCTCGACGTCGCCATCCAGACCAAGCGCCCGACGGAAGGCGATGTGGTCTACCGCAAGCTCCTCGGCAGCCGACGGGTGATCTGCGCCGCTCCGGCCTATCTCGCCGCGCGGGGGCGGCCCGAGCGGCCCGAACAGCTCGCCGAGCACGATTGCATCTGCATGACGCGTGGGACGCGGCTCTATGACCAGTGGACGGTGAAGGGAGCGGACGGGCCCGCCAAGGTCGCCGTCTCAGGCACGCTCACCAGCAACAGCACCGATACGATCCATGGATGGGTGCTGGACGGCGCCGGCGTGGCGATCAAGGCGCTGTGGGACATCGAAGAGGATCTGCAGGCCGGCCGGCTGGTCGAGCTCCTGGCCGAACACGCCTGCGACGACATCAATCTCTACGCCACCCACTTCACTCGCCGCCACGTCCCACCGCGTATCCGCGCCTTCATCGACTTCCTTGCCGAACGCCTGAACGCGAACCGACTGAAGAGCTGAGTCTGCACAGGTCCATCGCGCTGTCGGCATCTGCGCTCCATCCAGCACCCCCCCAGCTTTGCGCCAAGCTCCTCGCCGCTCTCGCTTCTGGACAGCCGTCCATGTCATCGTGCACCTGTCGAAAGCGTCCAAGTCCGAGGAGTTGGGCCTCCGGCAAACCCGGGGCGGTTCAGAACTGTTTTTGCCGCTCAACGCCAAAACCGAGCAGCTCGACGCCGTAAAGCCTGCGTGAGGTGATCATGATCCACTGCAACACCATCTCGGCGATCGCCTTGATGAAGTCGCCGTCATCGCTCTCTTGCACCACATTGAGCAGATGCATGGCGTCATTGGTCATCTTGGATGGAGCGGAACTTTGCGATGAAAGCTTGTAAGTCGAAAACGCGGTATTGGGGCTCAAATAGGTTAGTCGTTGCCGCTTGGAAGCTCGTAAATGAGGGTATCACGTTGAAATAATTAAATTGAACGGGAACTTACGTCCTTGACCAAGTCCAACATGAGTAAAGGCACGTCAAGGTAATCTTCCACCGCCTCCGCCTCGGCCTCGTCCATCGTGGCGAAAATCGCTGTCACCCGTCACGAAATCCGTATCCCTCCTCTGCGAGCGGAATTTGCGCAAGTCGGCCGCTGAGGGTCGGCAGCGACGTGTCAAGGTGAGGCACGGCTTAAAGATAGACTTTCCGACACTTTAAGGCGCTGATTAAAATCCAGGATTGCTGATTTCCTCCTTTAGTGGAGCAAAGAGACGCCTAGCACCCGAACATCCTGCCGCTCGATTTAGGATGAAAAATCTGTGCGACGCAGCGCGTTCGTATCCAATGTTAGATATTATGTCCTGCTCATCAGGTAGGACTTGCGCGCACCATCATAAAGGATATTCTTTTGGAAGACCTAAGGTTAGCCGTACACCCTAAGCTCAATACGAGCAGACGTGAGTTCCGCCAGCTTGCGACGAGTCTTGCCATCGGGCTTGCCGCGCTCAGCCTGTGTTCCTCGCAGGTTCAAGCGCAGTCGATCGCGTCGGACAACCGTCCGCGCCCAGGGTCGCCGATCACCGGCTGGAGCGGTAACTTTTCCTCGACCGAGCCGTATTCGGAGGGGCCTGGCAAGGGCGCCTGGATCACGAAAGCCGGCCTCATCCATTCCAGAAGCGAGGTCGCGGCCGCCGAACTCAACGGCAAGATGTACGTTCTTGGCGGTTATGCCGATGGCGACCTCGCGCAGCGCTTGAACGAAGAATACGACCCGGCGAAGGATCAGTGGCGAGAGCGAGCGCCGCTTCCCAAGGGCGGAAACCATATCGCGGCCGTCAGCCTCGATGGGAAGCTCTACGCGATCGGCGGCTTCACCGAGCAGAATGCGCAGGCCTTCGCCGATGTTTCGGCTTACGACCCTCAAACCGACACCTGGAGCGCCAGAGCGCCGCTCCCGCAGCCCCTCGGCTCGATGGGGGTTGTCGCCGTCGATGGTGTCATCCACGCGATTGGCGGAGCGGGCGGAACCAACGCGGACAATCGCCACACGGTGGGCGTTCACTACATATACGACCCGAAGACAAACAAGTGGACCGAGTCCACGCCTCTTGAGTTTCCGCGTGAGCACTTCAACCTCATCGCGCTGAACGGTAAGCTCTACGTCTTCCTGGGTCGAGTCGAGAACTACTCTCAGAACGTCGCGACCGTGTTTACGCTCGACCTGCACGATCCCAAAGCCAAATGGAAGACGCTGCCATTGGCGCCCATGCCGAGGAGCGGGACGCAGGCGGCCGTGCTGAACGGGAAGATCTTCGTCTTTGGCGGCGAGAAGTTCGGCGGCGTGTTCAATAACACGGAGATGTTCGACCCCGTGACCGAGCGATGGACCGAGCTCACGGCGATGCCGATCGGCCGTCACGGAACTCAGGCCGTCACGCTCGGCGACATGATCTTCATCCCGGCGGGTGGACCCCTGAACGGCGGGGAGGCTCAGACGAACGCCAACCAAGCATTCGTTTACCCCTGATCGTCGCGGCCTACCTCGCGGTTGGATGCCGAAGATGGGCCGTCATCGTTGCCCGGGTTACCAAGGAGCCTGACTGTGGATCGCAGACACTTCGTAGCGGGCTCCGCGAGCCTCATTGTCGCGGCGTCGGCATTGTCGCGCAACGAACATGCGGAAGCCCACGCCGTCGATCTCACGCAGCGGCCCTGGTCGGCCGCGCCAGAGGCGCGCAGCAAGGATCCCCGCATCCGCGCCTTGGCGTACGCGATCCTGGCCCCGAACGCTTTCAACCTGCAGCCGTGGCTCGTGGAACTTCCGGGCGACGACATGCTCATCGTCCGATGCGATCAAACGCTTCGTCTGCCCGCAGCGGATGCCGACGACCGAATGACCGTCATTACGTTCGGCAACTTCCTTGAGCTTCTGCGGATGGCGGCGGCGGTGGACGGATATCGCCTCGCGGTGACGCCGTTCCCGATGGGCGAACCCTATCCGAGCCTCGACGGACGACCGATCGCGAGCGTCAAGTTCAACCGGGCCGCGGCGCACGCCGATCCCTTGTTCGCCCAGGTTCTCGAACGGCGGACGTCCAAGCGGCCGTTCGAAGCGCGCCCGGTGGGGGGGAGCGACCTTCAGGCGCTGTGCGCACTCGCCGGCGCGGACGTTCACATCCATGCTAGCAACGATCCGCACCTGGTCGATCAGGCGCGCGTGATCGCCGCGCGCGCCTTCAAGGTCGAAAAGACGACGCCCCGCATCAACCAGGAGCAGATCCGCGTCAGCCGGCTCGGCCTGGAAGAGATCAAAGCCTCGCCGGACGGGATCGACATCCAGGGTGCCGATATCGACGAGGCCCTCAAAGAGGGGCGGCTGAACCGCACCCTGCTTGCCGATCCCGCCTCGCCCGCGTCGAAGAAGCAGTTGGCCGACTATCAGCGGCTCTGCGACACGGCGCAGGCCTATATCTGGCTTTGCACCCACGGCAACGGCCGGACCGAGCAACTCGCCGCGGGACGGGACTGGTTGCGCGTCCACCTCAAGATCACCGAGTTGGGCTTGTCCTTCGAACCCCAGAGCCCCTCGCTGAACGGCTATCCAGAGATCACAGAGCTACGCCAGAGGATGCACGATGCATTGGCTACGCCGCCGGATCATCGGGTCCAGATGGTCGGACGTCTTGGCTATGCGGCCCAGATGCCGCCGTCGGCGAAGTGGCCGGCTGAAGCCAAGGTGCTTCGGACATGAGGCGAGGTTTTCGGCGCCGTGCGCTGACCGCGGTTGCCGGCGGGGTGTTCCTCGCGGCTCATGGGGGCGCCGGTGCGCAGACTCCGCCAAGCCGGCCGCCGCATATCGGCGGTCTGGAGCTCGTCGCGACCCTGGGCCCGGATCAGCCCGCCGGAGTGGCGGTCAGCGACTCCGGGCGTCTCTTCGTGACATTCCCGCGCCATGACGGGCCGGTGGCCGCGACCCTGGCGGAATTGAAGCAGGGCGTCGCGTCGGCCTATCCCAGCGCGGCGCTCAATCAGCCTTCGCCTGACCGCGCGGGCACGACGCTCTTTTCGGTTCAGACCGCCCAGGTCGATGCCTCAAACCATCTCTGGGCCCTGGACACGGGAACACTCCAGTTTGGCCAGCCTCCGGTGACGGGCGCTCCGAAGCTCGTCGAGATCGACCTCGCCACGAACCGGGTTCTTCGCACCATCGTCATTCCTTCGCAGGCCCTTGTCTCGGATAGTGCGCTCAAGGACTTCCGGCTCGACTTCCATCTGGGAAACGCCGGTGTCGCCTTCATTACCGACAGCGCCCCGAACGCGGAGGCGATGATCGTCCTCGATCTCGCGTCGGGCGGTGCGGTGCGACGCCTGACGGGCGCGCCGCAGATCGGCGCAGAGTCGAACCGCACCGCCGTCATCGGTTCCCAGCCGCTGATGGAATGGCCGGTGAAGCCGAAGGAGCAGGGCGCGCCGCATCCCTGGCGGGTCGGCCTCAACGCGATCGAAATAAGTGCCGACGGCAAGACGCTCTACTTCTCGGCTTTCACGACCGGTCGCCTTCTCGCCTTGCCGACGGCTGATGCGGGCAGCGCCGACTCGCCAGAGGATCGGCTGAAGGCCCAGATACGCGATTTGGGGCCCGTTGGCATAGCGGGTCATTTCGCGCTCGATGAGAACGCGCGGTTATACTTCATGGATATGGAGCACGATGCGATCTACCGGCGCTTTCCCGACGGGCGCACCGAACTCGTCGTGATGGACCCGAGACTCATCTGGCCGGACACCCTAGCGATTGGCCGCGACGAGTATCTTTATGTGACCACGTCGCAGAACGATCTGCGGCCGGAGTTCCATGACGGCGACGACCAGCGGCAACGCCCGTACGGGCTGTATCGCGTGTTCGTCGGCGCGACACCGATCCGTGCATCCGGTCGATGACCGTTCTCGCGTCGCGCGGCATCGATGTAGGCCAGACCTGGCGGCCGATCCCATCGGCGGGTGGGGGCAGGCCAAAGAGCAGAGCGAAAAGCCTCCTCTACATGGCTAGATCGGGCTGGTAGCGGCCCAGAAGTCGAGTACCGACGCCACAAAGAAGTCCGGGTCTTCTTCTGGAATGTAGTGACCGCATTTCGTTGCAACCGCGGAGCGCAGGTTCGTTGCGCTAGCAGCCAGGCTTCGGGCTAAGCTATCGCCGACACCGCCATCAGCCCCAATCGCCAGCACAGGCATCGCAAGCTGCACTTCCAAACATTCAGCAATCCGTTTCAAGCCGCTTTCGCCGAAGACCTCGCGATAGTAGTCGAAGCTCGCCTTTGCCGCTCCAGGCTGGGCGAAGGCCTCCGCATAGTCCTTGCGCGCGTCTTCCTCAATGGCCTCGGGTATCGCGGACTTGGTGTCCCACAGGAAATCGAGATAGATCCGCTCACGTCCTGCAACGAGCATCTCGGGAAGCAGGGGCAGCCTGTTGAAGGCGAAATGCCACGTCCGAAGGTTCATCTGTGGACTTGGGACAGGGGTCATCTGACCTGGCTGCGGAAAGGCCACTTCACTGAGCACCAATCGCCGAACGTCGCCGGGCCATTTGCAGGCGAGCACGTAAGCTATGGCTGATCCCAGGTCATGCGAGAGGATATCGATCCCCTCATCGGAGGTCAGACCCACAACCTTGAGCAGGTCGTGGATGTCCGTCGCCGCCTCGTCGAGGGTATAGCCGTCCGCCGGCTTTTCGCTCTGGCCCATTCCGCGGGGGTCGACAACGATCGCCCTGCGGCCGTGCGCAATCAGTCGTGGCGCGACCTTGCGCCATGCAAACCATGTCTGCGGCCATCCGGGCAGCATCAGCACGGGTTCGCCATCGCCCGCCTCGGCGTAATGTATCGAAACCCCGTTCGAGACCACAGACGCATGGCGCCAATCAACGTTCGCAGGAAAAGGATCGCTCATCGTTCATCTCCAGGCGGCTGTAGGCATGATCAATCCGCGCCGGAGTCGGCTTGTCATCATGGGGAGCCTGCATCAAACCCTCCTCCACCTAACCGCGGCTCTCGCCTCCGATGCGCAACCGAAGAGTAGGCAGGGCGGAAATGCTCGCTGAGATCAAATCTCCGACGACGACGGAGCCGACACCCTGCGGTGTACCGGTAAATATCAGGTCGCCGGCCTGAAGATCCCATGCTGAGGAAAGGTGCTCTATAGTCTCTTCAATCGTCCAGATCAGCTTGTCGATGTTGCTGTGCTGGCGCTGCTTGTCATTGACGCTCAGCGAAATATCCGCCTGCCTTATGTCCGGGACGTCTGCGGCCGTACTGATGGGTCCGATGGGAGCGCTCTGCTCGAAAGCTTTACCGATGCTCCAGGGACGACCTTGTTTCTTCATCTCGCCTTGAAGGTCGCGGCGGGTCATATCAAGTCCGACCGCATAGCCGAACACATGCTCCAGCGCTGCGCTGGACTTGATCCCTCGGCCAGCCCGGCCAATGGCGACGACAAGCTCCACCTCGTGATGGAGGTCGTGCGTAAGTGTGGGATAGGTCATCGTCCCAGTCTCATCCGCGCGGACCACAAGCAAGGCGTCCGCGGGTTTCATGAAGAAGAATGGCGGCTCCCGGCCGGTGAAGCCCATCTCCTTGGCGTGGTCCTCGTAGTTTCGCCCGACGCAGTAGATGCGATGCACCGGGAAGAGCTGGTCGGTTCCTCTGACCGGAATGCCGATCGTCGGGGGAGGCGGGAAGGCGTAGGTCATGGTCGGGGCCGATCAAAAGGGCGTCGGGACGAGACTGGAGTGGCGTCGCCGCAAACGGCGGCCTGAGGGCTGGAAACCTTGGGCCTAGAAAGACGAAGCCTCCGCCGATAACTGTGGGGTCATCACCTCGTCCGTCGGCGTCTCGTTTTCACCGGCGTCCGTCCAGGCGGGCGTCCGGCCAATGCGGGCGGCTTCGTGCCAGGCGAAGTTCAGTTCCACCTTGATGCCGTTGATCGGCTCTCGCATGAACAGCTGATAGAGGTTGGAGTTGTGGGCCTTGCGCTCGCTGAACTCCGTGCCATTGGCCTGCAGGCGATCTATGAACTCCTCGATACCCTCGCAGTTCAAGCAAAGGTGGTCTATACGACCCGATCCGGGAGCACCCGCCGCACCATAATCTAAACCTTCCACATCGTTGGGTGTCTTGAGGTAGATATCTTGGTGGTTCGAAAAACGAGCCTTACCGACATGTATGACGTCCTGACCGCCTATGTACAGCCAGTATACGGGGAAACCGAACTCGGGATGGTTTCCCGACGTGAAGCCCAGGTTGTCGACGAACCAGTCCCGCGTGGCGTCGGGATCGTGGGTTAAGATAAGAAGATGCTCCAGAAAACGCAGGCCCATTGCAGTCTCCTAATTTCGGGGTCCAGTCAGCGCTCGGCGGATATCGGCCGTGTCTCTCCCGTGTCCACCAGGGTGCGGGTCGCTTTCGGCGAGGCGTAGATCCACAGGATCCGCATGCTCTCCGTCTCCGACAGGTTGCGGAAGCGGTGAGGCACGTCGGGCGGGATGAAGGTCGTATCCAGCGGCTTCAGTTCGAGCGCCTGGGAGTCGATGTCGAGGGCTGCGCGTCCAGAGAGCAGCACGACGCTCTCCTCGCAATTGTGGCTGTGGAAGTCGATCTTGGCGCCGGGAGCGAACTCGGTGATGCCGTTGATGAAGCTGGTCGAGCCCACCGCGGGCGTCACAAGCGGCGTCGTCCGGGCCCCGCCGCCACGATCGTGGGGTGCGATCTCGTCAGGGCGCAACACCGCGAAGCCGGCGTCGTTCGATTGCTTCATGCCACCTCCTCCTGACCGTATCGGCCGGCTAGGCCCGCGCGGGGCCGGTCCAGACCGTCTTGATGTTGGTGAACTCACGCAGCCCCAGCGCACCAAGTTCCCGACCGTAGCCCGAGGCCTTGGCGCCTCCGAACGGCAGCCGCGGGTCCGAAGCGACCAGTCCGTTGACAAACACCGCCCCGGCGTCGATCCGCCGGGAGAGGCGGGCGCCCAGTTCGAGATCGGACGTCCAGACCGAAGCGCCGAGCCCGAAGACGGTGTCGTTGGCGAGCCGCACGGCGTCTTCCAGATCCTCCGCGCGCAAGATAGCTGCTGCCGGGCCGAAGGTCTCGTCGCGACCTGCCGTCATCTCGGTCGTGACTTGGTCGAGCAAGGTCGGCTCGTAGAAGGCGCCGGGCCCCTCCATCGACCGTCCGCCCGTCAGCAGGCGCGCCCCCTGGTGGAGGGAGGCTTCCACCTGGGCGTGGAGCTCGTCGCGCAGGGATCGCCGCGCCATGCTTCCCTGAGTCGATCCCGCCGACAGGGGATCGCCGACCACCAGCTGGCGCGTCAGGTCGAGGACCTTGTCCACGAAGTCGTCGGCGACCGCATCCTGAACGATGAACCGCTTGGCCGCGATGCAGCTCTGCCCGGTGTTCTGGAAGCGCGACTTCACCGCCGCCCTGGCTGCGTTGTCGATGTCGGCGTCCGCAAGCACGACGAACGGGTCCGATCCGCCGAGCTCCAGCACCTGCTTCTTCAGCTCCTGGCCGGCGAGCGCCGCTATGCTGCGGCCGGCCAGGGTCGAGCCGGTGAAGGTGACCGCGGCGATGCGGGGGTCGCGGATCAGCGCCGGCACGGCGGACGAGCCGACCAGAACGGTGGCCACCAGGCCCTTGGGCAGTCCTGCCGTCAGGCAGACCTCCTCGATGGCCAGGGCGCACTGGGGGACGTTGCTGGCATGCTTCAGCACCAGGCCGTTGCCGCCGGCCAGAATCGGGGCGACGGCGCGCATCACCTGCCAGAACGGATAGTTCCAAGGCATGATGGCCAAGACAAGCCCGATGGGATCGTACACCACACGACTGTCGGACGCGCCGCTCGCGACCACGTCGTCCGCCAAGAAGCCAGCGCCTGCTTCGGCATAGAAGTCGAAGTTCCAGGCGCACTTCTCGATTTCACCTGTCGCCTCCGACAAGGGCTTGCCCATCTCCAGCGAGATGAGGCGGCCGAGCCGATCTTTCTCGGCCCGGAGCCGTCCCGCGACCTGGCTCAGCTTCGCCAGCCGCTCGGACACGGGCGTCGCCGCCCAGGCGCGCTGGGCGGCGGAGGCCTGGCTGAGCAGGGCGTCAATCCGATCCGCCCGGAACGGCTCGAACCGCGCCAGCTCCTCGCCCGTCGCAGGATTGGAGGAGACGATCATGCCGCCACCGCAGCGCCCAGGGCCGGGATGTCCAGCTCCGCCGCCAGGGCGTCGAGATCGGCCATCAGGCCGTCTGCGATCGGGATGCCGAGCTTGGCGTATTTCGCACGCCGCTGGTGGCTCTGCTCTCCAGGCAGCCAGATGCGCTCGACGCCGGGCAGGCGGCCGCTGCCCCGGATGTCGCGCACCACCTGGTCCACCCCGGCCTTGAACGCTGCGACCTCGCCGAACGCCGCGGGATCGATCACCAGCATGGCTTGACCGGTGTTGGTGACGCTGACGTGATCGGCGTTGAAGTCGACCACGTCACGGCCCATCGCGGCGCCGCCCAGCGTTCCGGCGAGGAGGCCGACGATCAAGGCCAGGCCGTAACCCTTGTGCCCGCCGATCGGCAGGAGGAAGCCCTCGCCCGCACGCGTCGGGTCGAGCAACGGCTGGCCGGCTCGATCGATCATCCAGCCGACCGGCATCTGCTCGCCAGCCTTGGCCTTGGCCTTCACCTTGCCGTAGGCCGTCACGGTGGTGGCCATGTCCAGCACCACCGGCGGCTCCGTCCCGGTCGGGACGGCTGCAGCGATCGGGTTCGTCGACAGCAGCATCTCCGTGCCGCCCCACGGCGGCAGGTGATTGGCGTTGCCGACCGCGAAATAGAGGCACAGCATGTCTTCCGCCAACGGCCGCGACGCGTAGAGAGAGGCCGGTCCGGCATGGTTGCTGTAGCGGGTGCTCACCCAGGCCACGCCGGCTTCGCGAGCTTTGCGGATCGCGACGTCCACGGCCGCCGAGGCCACAAGGTGGCCCATGCCGTTGTCGCCATCCACCACCGCCATCGCCGCCCGTTCGCGCACCACGCGGATGTCTGGGTGCCTGTTGATCCCACCGGCGCGGAGCCTCTTGATGTACTGGGGAAGCCGGATGACGCCGTGTCCGTCGGACCCCTGCAGATCGGCCTCGGTCATGAGGGCCGCGATCTTGGCGGCGTCAGCAGCCGGCAGCCCTTCGCGCCTGAAGGCCGCCGCGATGAATTTTCGCTCTGCATCGGGCGAAACGCTTTGTGTCCCCATGGGTCGGACCTAGGCTGAAAACGGCTTGCTGACCAATGCCGGATTTGTGTCCCGCCATGCCGGTCTGCGATGGCGTTGCTAGAGGCTTGTTCGCGGCGAAGCTCCGGGGCTGCAGTCTACTCCGGACACAGCCGTCGGCCTGGCGGCGAGGTGGTGGGGCGTGACGTCGGACAGGCGTTTGCAGCCGATCATGGCCAGGGTGTAGGCGAGATCGGACTGCAGGATGTCCAGCACCCGCCTGACCCCGGCATAGCCCGCCGCGGCGACACCATACAGGGTGGGTCGACCGACAAACGTGTAGTCCGCGCCCAGCGCGCGAGCCACGACGAGGTCCGATCCCCGTCGCAGGCCACCGTCGAAGAACAGCGGGAAGCTGCGGTCGACGGCGGAGCGCACGTCCACGAGCGACTCCACCGCGGCGGGCATGCAGTCGAGCTTGCCGCCGCCGTGATTGGAGATGGTCACGGCGTCCGCGCCGGCGGATCTTGCACGCAACACGTCATCGGGATGCACCAAGCCCTTGACGACCAGCTTGCCGCGCCATCGACGACGGATGCGATCGAGATCGGACCAGAGCGGGTTGCACCACGATTCCGCTGGGTTCAAACTTGCCGGATGAGCTGTCTCGGGGTCAGAGGACACAGCGCCGTTGTCTTCGGCCTTCGGCAGACCGCCGCTTCGAAGGAAGTCCGCCGTCCATCGGGGGTGCATGAGAGCGTCGAGAACGGCTCCGGGGAAGGCTTTTCGTGTCAGGCCCGAGGCGAGCGAGACCCCGGTTCGGGCGCTCACTTCGCTACGCGGCGGGACCGGGAAGTCGACCGTGAAGACCAGCACCTGGACGCCCACGTCCTGAGCGCGGTCGACTGTCCTGTCGGTCTGCTCGGGCGCCCTGGAGGCATAGAGTTGGTACCAGGTGTGATCCGGCGCGACCCTGGCGATGGCTTCGATCGGCGTGGTGGAATTTCCGGAGAGGATGAAGGGCAGGTTTGCGTCCGCCGCCGCACGCGCCAGGAGCTCATCCGCGCCCGGGCGGTAGATGGCGCCTGCGCCCACCGCCGAGACGCCGAAGCCGCTGGCGTAAGTCCGGCCGAACAGCTCCGAGGTGGTGTCCACCGGGGTCACGTCTACAAGCCCGCGCGGAACGAGCCTGAAGGCCCGGAGCGCGTCCACGTTGCGCCGGGCGCCCTCTCCATCGCCTGCGCCGCGCTCGACGTAGTCGCTGATGAAGCGCGGCAGGCGGCGAAGGGCGAGACGCCTCACGTCATCGACCGTTACGGTTCGTTCTATGGCCGCCATCGTGCCTGGCGCGTTCCAAGGTGTTGAGTCCCGAAGGTGGGCTTTGCTGCGCTTGCACCGGAACGGCCAGGTTGACCAGTACCGCTTTCGCGTGTTCCCATGCCGCTTTGGTATGAGTTCGCCAGCGGGAGCTGCTGCAGCCTGTGAACCTTCGCACCTTGAGGTACTTCGTCGCCGTGGCGGAGGCTGGCAGTCTTTCGGCCGCGGCGCTGGCGATCCCCATCGCCCAGCCGGCGCTGTCGCGGCAGATGCGCGACCTGGAAGCCGACCTGGGGGTGCAGCTCCTCGAGCGCCTGCCGCGGGGCGTGGTGCTTACGCCGGCGGGAGCGACCCTGTTCGAATCCGCCCAGCGCATCCTGGCCGAGGCCGCCAGGATGAGGGAGAAGCTGCCGCGGCTCGGGGCTCACGAGGCTGCTGCGGTCTCCCTCGGCGCGCCCCCCACCCTCGCCCGTCTGCTGCTGCCCGGGCTCTTCGAGAGATGCGCCAATACGCTGAAGGGCGTGGGTCTGCGGATGCGGGAGGCCTTCACCCCGACTCTGCTCGAGTGGCTGGAGCGCGGCCTCATCGACATGGCGGTGGTCACCAACTCCGAAGCTGGACGGCCGCTGGCCTTCCGTCCCGTCCTGGTCGAGCCGTTCGCCCTGTTCTCCAACCGCAGCCTCAGAGTTGAGCCGATCATCCTGGCCGCTCAGCTGACCCGGGTTCCGCTGCTCCTGACCAGCCTGCACAGGGCGATTGTCGACCGTCAGCTCTTGAGCCTTGGCGTCGGCCTGACGGTGCACGCGGAGATCGACTCCGTGGACGCCATCCGCGAGATCGTGGCGCGGGGGCCATGGGCGACGATCATGCCGGTGTCGGTCTTCAAGGACCCGGCCGCCATGGCGAACATCTCGATGTCGGAGATCTCGGGCGTGCAGCTCCACCGTCAGCTCACCCTGGCGACCCGCCTGGACCCGCGCCCGTCGCCGGCGCTGTCCCTGGTCCGCGAACTCGTCGACGGGGAGCTCACCCGGCTGTCCAGGCGTGGGCTGTTCAGCCTCGGCGTGGCCGACCCGGCGTACGTCGCGCTGTAGAGCGACCTCATGGGCGCGGCTGGGCGCCTCTCGCGAGCACGGCGTCCGACAGCTTCTCGGCGATCATCAGGGTGGGGAGGTTGGTGTTCCCGCGCGGGACGCGCGGCATGACCGACGCGTCGGCGACCCTCAGACCTTCGACGCCGATGACGCGACCTTCCGAGTCGACCACGGCTAGAGGATCATCGGCGCGCCCCATTTTGCACGTGCCGCAGTGGTGAGCGAGGGGGCTGATGTTCGCCCGTACGAAGGCTTCCAGCGCCTGCGGGTCGGCGAGCAGTTCGGTGAGCCGGCCGCCCGGACCGCCCAAAGACCCGAAAACCCAGCCGCCGAAACCGGGCATCCGGTCGAGCAGAAGCGCGAGGGCGCGGGTGCGTACGGCGTTGTAGCGGGTGATCGGATTGAAGCTCGCCGCCCGCGCCAGGCGGCTGGCGCCGACCGGCCGGCCGATCAGCCCGGCGACCTCAGGCGCCGCGACCAGGGCTGCGAGCCGCGACAGCCCGTCGAGCATCCGCAGGAGGTCGCGACGATCGCCGAGCAGGTTGTACTCGATGACGGGCTCCGCCGCCCTTCCCGCCTTCGCGAGCAGGCGGACCGAGCCGCGCGACGCCGGCGCCATGATGAGGGGGCTGAAATGGGCGGTCCGGGCCGCCACCGCGTGCCAGCTCGCCCGGCTGCCCAGCGCCAGGGCCATGTCGCTCGGCCCGCAGCCTTCCAGGCCGGACGAGTAGCGGAACATCGTATTGTTGTGGTTACGCTGGGGCCGCGCCTCCACGCCCTGCGAGCGCAGGTGCGCCAGGACGATGAGCGCGCCGTGGTTCTGCAGGTTGGCGCCGACGCCCGGCCTCGCCACCCGCGTCCGCACTCCGGCGGCTGCGAGCTGGACAGGGTCTCCGATCCCCTGCCGCAGCAGGAAGGCGGGCGTCAGCAACGCCCCCATGCACAGGAGCGTCTGGCCGGCTCGCACGGTCTGGACGCCTCCGGCGGACCGTAGCCGCACGCCGGTCGCTCGGGAGCCCTCGAAGAGCAGGTCCTCCGCGGCGGCGTCCGTGATGACGTGAAGGTTGGGACGGGCGCGGACCTCGGCGGTCAGATAGCAGATCGCGCTGGAGGCCCGACGCGCCTGCGTTCCTGCGATGGGCAGGGCGCCGTAGCCATCGGAGAAGTCGGCGTTCATGTCCGCCACGTACGGCAGCCCTTCGCGCGCGGCGTAGGCGCCGGCGGCCTGGGCCAGCGGCGGCCAGTCGGCCCGGCGATGGCGGCGGATCTCGGTCGGGCCGTCCGTCCCGTGCAGGGGACCGTCGAAATCGAGGTCGTGCTCCAATCGTTTGAAGTAGGGCAGGACGTCCGCCCAGGCCCACCCGGAGGCTCCAAGCTCCGCCCAGCCGTCGTAGTCGGCCGGCGTCCCCCTCAGCATGATCATGCCCATGATCGAGGATCCCCCGCCGAGCACCCGGCCGTGCAGGAGGGACACTGGCGGGGAGACCTCCTCCGTCAGCGCGTGGCCCTTCAACGTCCACCGGTAGGCCGGATTGCCGTAGGACATGGGATAGGGATCGAGGATGTCGGGCGGCGCCGCGCCGGGCGGGGTGTCCACGCCCGCTTCGATCAGCAGCACCTGGTTGCGGGAACTGGCGGAGAGCCGGTTGGCGAGCACGCAGCCCGCCGTGCCGCCGCCCAGGACGACATAGTCGAAGTACCGGTCCACGCCTTCCCCCCCTTCGCCGGCCGCAGCGACCGCCGCCTGTCGCCCCACATTGGTCAGCGCAGGCATTATCTTGACCTAAATGGTCAGGATAGATACGGGGCTGACCCAAGACAAGCTGTTCGCGAGCCACTCGCGGGCTGCAGCGACGTCGCGAGTGCGGGTCGAGGCTTCGAACCTCCGCGCAAGGGACGTCCGCTGCATGAGCAATAAACGCGGCCAGGGAGGACGTCCGGTGCGCGCGAAGCCTGCAACGGAAGCGATCCATCCGTCCGAAGCCTCGGCCTGGTGGGTCTGCGTCGTCCTGTCCGCCACGCTCGGCGCGTTCCGGGCCGCCGTGGCGACCCTGAAGTCCGGCAAGCCCGATCCCGCGACCGGCGCCCTCGCCACAGCCCCAGGGCAGCCCCCATGAGCAGGCTCGAGGATAGCGTCACCATAGACGACCTACGCCGCCTGGCGCTACGCCGCCTGCCGGCCTTCATAGGCGACTACCTGGAGCAGGGAGCCGGGGATGGCGCCGGCGTCGCCCGCAACATCGCAGCCTTCCGCAACTTCCGCTTCATTCCGCGCGCGCTCGTCGACGTCACCGATGTCGACACCCGCGTGGAGCTGTTCGGCCGAACCTACGCCAGCTGCTTTGGCATCTCGGCCGTCGGCATGGCCGGCATCTGTCGTCGCCATGCCGACGAGCTGCTGGCCGAGGCGGCGCGGGATGCGGACCTGCCCTTCATCCTTTCCGGCGGGTCCACCGCCTCCGTCGAGGCGATCGCCCGCATCGCCCCGGACCACACCTGGTATCAGCTCTACGCCGCCAAGACGCCGACGCTGACGGAGCACATGATCGGACGGGCTCGGGACGCGGGGGTGTCAGTGCTGGTGTTCACGGTCGACAACCCGGTCCAGCAGCGCAGCGAAGTCGTCTCGCGCACCGGCCTGTCCATCGCCAGGGGGCCAAGCCCGGCGACCCTGCCCCGCCTCGTCTACGACGCGTGCCGGCATCCGCGGTGGGCCTCCGATTACGTCTTCAGCGGCGGAATGCCCAAGCTCGACAGCTGGGCCGTATATGCGCCCCCGGGCAGCGGCGCGGGAACCATCAATACCTTCGTCTCCGAAAACCACCCCTCCAACCAGGTGTGGCCGGACTTGGAGCGTATACGGCGGCTCTGGGACGGGCCGCTCATCGTCAAGGGCCTCGTACATGCCGAAGACGTCCTGCGGGCCGGCGAGGCCGGCGCCGACGCCGTGACCATCTCCAACCATGGCGGCAACAAGCTGGACTGCATGCCAAGCGCGATCGAGGCGCTTGCGGGGCTTGGCTCATCCCGCACCTGTCGAACGCCTCTGCTGTTCGACGGCGGCATCCGCCGCGGCTCGGACATCCTGGTCTCGCGGGGCCTTGGGGCCGCCTACTTTATGGATGGCCCACCCCTCACCACCCGGCGCAGTCTGGCGTCGGATCAGAGG
>CAXTUT010000016.1:0-19832 GCA_964247465.1 uncultured Caulobacteraceae bacterium
AGGCCGTGGCGGTGGTGGGTGGCGGCAACACCGCGGTGGAGGAGGCGCTGTTCCTGACCAGCTTCGCGTCTCACGTGACGCTGATCCACCGGCGCGGGGAGTTGCGCGCCGAGCGCATCCTGCAGGAGCGCCTGTTCGCCCATCCCAAGGTGGAGGTGGTCTGGAACAGCGAGGTGGACGAAGTGCTGGGCTCGGGCGATCCAGCCACGGTGTCAGGCGTTCGGCTGCGCGACCTGAAGACCGGCGAGATGCGGGACCTGGCGGTGGACGGCCTCTTCGTCGCCATCGGCCACGCTCCGGCGTCGGAACTGTTCACCGGCCAGCTGCCGGTCGACGCTTCGGGCTATCTGCTGGTGGAGCCCGGCTGCACGGCGACGCGGATCGAGGGCGTCTACGCCGCCGGCGACGTGACCGACCACGTCTACCGCCAGGCGGTGACCGCGGCGGGCCAGGGCTGCATGGCGGCGCTGGAGGCCGCGCGCCTCCTCGCCGAGGAGGATCACCGCCGCCGACACCACCCCATCGCGCACCAGGAGGCGGAGAAGATCGGGGTGTGGTGAGGCGGGGCGGCGGCCCGGTTCAGAGACCGGTCTGATGGGACTGCTTTTTGGCGTAACTCTGGTGGCCGCGACAGGTAGCGAGCGGGCGGTCTTTCTCACCTGACAATCCCAGGAGGACGAATAGGGGCAGCGCCGAGTTGCTCCTTGAGCTCGGCTCGCTTCTTTGCCGAGAACTTATATGTCACCTGTGCCAACAGGCTAAGTCCCCCAAATACAGGGAAAGTCAAGGCTACTATTTCGATTAAGCGAAATGGTCGAAACCCGACCACAACTGAGGTCCAGACACAGCAAACAAGCATAAATACAAGGCCGACTACAGACCAGACCATAATGAGCTTGGACGCGGTCATCCATGACTTGTAAATAAAGAGCCAGTCTTGGCTGCTTCTGCGGGTCATGGAAGCTATGCCCACGGATTACCTCCTTCAATGTAATCCGGCTCGACGCCAAAGCTAGAGATTGCGCACATTAAAGTGGCGTTGTTCTACAACCTGTTAACGGCAGCTATGGGTCGCAAGCCGCCCCCTGAAGTGTCCGCTGCGCGACCATCCGCAGCGGCGCAGGTTTGACCAAGCGTTGGAGCCTCTCCCCTTCGCGCGCCCGCTTGTAGAAAGCGCCTGCTCCGTTTAGGCGTGGGGGATCGGACCCGCCGCAGGACCCGCCCTTTTGCGCACCGGCCTCTATCCCGGCACCTTCGATCCGCTGACCAACGGCCACCTCGACATCATCGGCCGCGCGGTGAAGCTGGTGGACCGGCTCGTCATCGGCGTGGCGATCAACCGCGACAAGGGCCCCCTGTTCAGCCTGGAGGAGCGCGTGGCGATGGTGGTGCGCGAAAGCGCGCCGCTGCAAAACGGCTGCGAGATCGTAGTTCAACCGTTCGAGACGCTGCTGATGCACTTCGCCGAGCATGTCGGCGCCGACATGATCGTGCGCGGCCTACGGGCGGTCGCCGATTTCGAGTACGAGTTCCAGATGACGGCGATGAACCAGCAGCTGAACCGCCAGATCGAGACGGTCTTCCTCATGGCCGATCCGCACCACCAGGCGGTCGCGTCCAAGCTGGTGAAGGAGATCGCGCGGCTGGGGGGCGACATCACCGCGTTCGTCACGCCGGGCGTGGCGCAAAGCCTGAGGGCCAAGTTCGACAGATGACCAGATCGTTCCAACGCCTGCTGCTCGTCGCAGGCGCGCTCGCCCTGCTGGGCTCCGGCGCCGATGTCCACGCGGCGACTAGGAAGGCCAAGCACAAGCCCGCGCCACCGCCCAAGCATCAGGTGCTCGACCCGCTGACGCCCACGCCGCCGCCGCCGCCGCTGCCGATCACCGACGCCGACTGGCGCACGCCCGATCCGGACAACCTGATCGTGATCGACACCAACAAAGGCCGCATCATCGCCGAGCTGGCGCCAGAGGCGGCGCCCGAGACCGTCGCCCGCATCAAGACGTTGGCCCGCCAGCACTTCTACGACGGCCAGACCTTCTTCCGGGTGATCGACAGTTTCATGGACCAGACGGGCGACCCCAAGAACACCGGGGAGGGCGGTTCCAAACTGCCTGACGTGAAAGGCGAGTTCACCTTCCGCCGCGACCACGCGACGCCGTTCGTCCAGGTCTCCGAGCCGTCCGGCTCGGTCATCGGGCTGATGGGTTCGCTGCCGGTGGAAAGCCAGCCCGACGCCATCATGGCGATCACCGCCGACGGCAAGGCGACGGCCTGGCCGGTGTTCTGCCCGGGCGCGCTAGGCTTCGCCCGCGCGGCCGGCCCGGACTCCGGCAACAGCCAGTTCTTCCTCATGCGCGCGGCCTATCCGTCGCTGGAGAAGCGCTACACGGGCTTCGGCCGGGTGATCGTGGGCCAGGACGTGGTGCGCGCGATCAAGTCCGGCGAGCCCGTCGCCCCGCCGCAGGACGCCATCGTGCGCCTTCGCATGGCCGACGACCTGCCTGCGGGCGAGGCGTTGCACGTGCGCGTGCTCGACGCCACCAAGCCGGCGTTCGCCACGCTGCTGGCCCGCGACCGCGACGAGAAGGGCGCCGACTTCTCAGTCTGCGACCTGCAGCTGCCGTCTGACGTCAAGTGACGAGGGTCGCATGAGCGGGGTCGACCCGGCAGCCGAGACCGACGGCGCAGTTCTCTACCGCCGCCTGTTGATCGGCGCGGTGGCCCTGGCGCTGGTGGTGCTGCTGGGCGCCTCCGCGGCCACCATGGCGCTGGTGGCCAACAGCGAGGAGGCCACCGGCTGGGTGAACCACACCTATCAGGTGCAGACCCTGCTCGCGGACATGCGCGTGGCCCTGTCCCGCACCGAGGCGGCGCGGCGCGGATATCTGATCACCCGCGACGCCTTTTATCTGTCGACCTACCACCAGGCCGCCAACGACCTGCCGAGCTTGGCCGAGCGGTTCCAGTCGCTCACCAGCGACAATCCGCGTCAGCAGGCCGCCTACCAGCGGCTGGAGCCGCTTCTCCGCCGCAAGCTGGAGGAGCAGAGCCGTTCCCTGCAGGCCATGAACGCCGATGGGCGCACGACGATCGACCCGGCCGCGCTGGTCCGCGAGGACCAGGGCACGCTCACCCGGCTCCGCGACGAGCTCGCCGGCATGAGGGCCGAAGAGGGCCGGCTGCTGGCCCTGCGCACCCGGACCCAGGCTCACGACGCGCGCGACCTGCTCGCGGTGGTGTTGGCTTCCTCGGTCATGCTGGCGCTGCTGTCGGTGGGGGCCTTCGTGCTCATGCGGCGCTACGCGGCCGACCTCGACCGCTCGCAGGCGGCGCTGAGGCGGCTGAACGTCGGGCTTGAGGAGGAGGTGCGTCGCCGAACCGCCGACCTCGTACGCGCCAACGAGGAGATCCAGCGTTTCGCCTACATCGTCAGCCACGACCTGCGCTCGCCGCTGGTGAACGTCATGGGCTTCACCAGCGAGCTGGAGACCGCCGCCAAGTTTCTGAGCGAGCTGATAACGCGCCTGAAGAAGGAGGCGCCCCAGCTGCTCAGCCGCGGCGCGACCGAGGCGGTGGAGGTCGACCTGCCGGAGTCCATCGGCTTCATCCGCTCCTCCACCCAGAAGATGGACCGGCTGATCAACGCCATCCTGCGGCTGTCGCGCGAGGGCCGGCGCAACTTGACCGCCGAGCCGATCGCCATGGGCGCGTTGATGGACAGCGTCTTCGCGTCCCTACGCCAGCAGGCCGAGAGCCGCGGCGCGACGCTCGAGGTCGAAGGCGTGCTGCCCGACCTCGTCAACGACCGGCTGGCGGTGGAGCAGGTGTTCAGCAACGTGGTGGAGAACGCGCTCAAGTATCTCAAGCCGGGCCGCGCGGGCGTCATCCGCGTGCGCGGCCGCGTCGAGGGCGCAACGCGGACCTTTGAGGTCCAGGACAACGGGCGCGGCATCGATCCCAAGGACCACGAGCGCGTGTTCGAGCTGTTCCGCCGCGCCGGCGCCCAGGACCAGCCGGGCGAGGGGATCGGTCTGGCGCACGTGCGCGCCTTGGTCTACCGCCTGGGCGGCGTCATCACGGTGGACTCCGAGCTTGACCGGGGCGCGACATTCCGCATCTGTCTGCCGCGGGCCTTGAGCGCCGCCGAGGAGCGTCAGTGACCTCTCACCACCCCGTGACGATCGTCATGATCGAGGACGACGAAGGTCACGCCCGCCTGATCGAGCGCAACATCCGCCGCGCTGGCATCTCAAACCACGTCCGTCACTTCATGGATGGCACGACGGCTGTAGACTACCTGTTCAACGGCCAGGATGGGCCAAACCTCAACGGGCCGGCGCTGATCCTGCTCGACCTGAACCTGCCCGACATGAGCGGCACGGACATCCTGGCCAAGATAAAATCGGCGCCCAAGCTGAAGCGCACGCCCGTCGTGGTGCTCACCACCACCGACGACAAGAGCGAGATCCAGCGCTGCTACGACCTCGGGTGCAACGTCTACGTCACTAAGCCCGTGGACTACGAGTCGTTCGCCGACGCCATTCGGCAGCTTGGCCTTTTCCTGTCGGTGATCCAGGTGCCGGAGGCGCAGGCGTGACGTCCATCCCGGCCGCGCCTGGGCGGCCGCGGCTGCTCTACATCGACGATGACGAAGGGCTTTGCCGCCTGCTGGCGAGGGGGATGGAGCGTCGGGACTTCTCGGTGCGCACCTGCGCGGACGGCGCCGAGGGCGTGCGCTTGGCCGCCGAGACCCCCTTCGACGTGGTGGCGGTGGATCACTACATGCCGGTCCAGGACGGACTGGCGACCCTGGAGCAGCTGCTGGCGCTGCCCTCTCCGCCGCCGGTGGTCTACGTCACCGGTTCCGACGAGAGCCGGCTGGCGGTGGCGGCGCTGAAGGCGGGGGCCGCCGACTACGTGGTCAAGACCACCGCCGACGATTTCCAGGACCTGCTCGCCAGCGCTCTGAACCAAGCCATGAACGGGGTGCGGCTGCGGCGTGAACGCGATGCGGCCGAGCAGGCTCTGAGCCACGCCAACACCAAGCTTGAAGCGGTGGTGGCCCGCCAGGCGGCGCTGTTGCGCGAGGTGAACCACCGTGTGGCCAACTCGCTCCAGCTGATCGCCTCGCTGGTCCACCTGCAGGCCGGCGCCCTGGAGGACGAGGCGGCGCGCGCGGCGCTGCGCGACACCCAGGCCAGGATCGCGGCGGTCATGCAGGTGCACCGCAGACTCTATACCTCCGACGACGTGCAGACCGTGGACATGGGCGAATACCTCGGCGGCCTGGTTGGCGAGCTGCAGCAGTCGCTGGCCGCGGCCGCGGGCGGCGAGCACGCCATCCGCCTGTCCGCCGAGCCGATCCTGCTGAACACTGACAAGGCGGTGTCGCTGGGCGTGGTGGTGGCGGAGCTGGTCACCAACGCGTTCAAGTACGCCTATCCCGCCGGGGAGCAAGGCGAGGTGCGCGTGAACTTCCGCGCCGAGCCTGCGGATCGCCTGCGCCTGACGGTGGAGGACGACGGCCGCGGCATGGACGGCAAGGCGAATGCGCGGGGCACCGGCCTCGGCCAGCGGGTGATCGCGGCCATGGCCCGCAGCCTGAATTCCAAGGTTGAGTACGATCCCACCCATCGCGGCGCCCGCGCCGTGCTTGCCTTCCAGGCCTGAGACTTAGGGCCTGAGACTTAGGGCCTGAGACTTAGGGCCTGAGACTTAGGGCCTGGGATTTAGCGTCCGCAGCGCCTGCCCCATCACGCTATCGGCGTGTCGCCCGGATCGTAGGCGGCGGGATCGAGGCGCTCGTCCTCCGGCGTCGACTGGCCGGCCAGCACGAAGCGCCGGTCGCAGTAGCCGCACTCCACAAACCCGCGTACGCCCATCTCCATATAGACCCGCGGATGGCCCAGCGCGCCGCCGCCGCCGTCGCAGAACACCCTGTGCTCATGGACGACGATGACCTCCGGCGGTTCAGGCGCGACGACCTGGATGGGGGAGGGCAAGGACATCGGGCTTGGCGCTCCGGCTTGGCAAGGCGGTGGGGGCCGCCTACCTAAGCGCGGCGCGGGTACGCGTCAACGAACGCAGCGCTTACCCCTGAAGGCCGCCGATCTCCGCATGACCGTTCCCGTCGACGCGCCCGAGTTCGCCATCCAGGCCAAGGGACTGGTGAAGACCTATCCCGCCACTCGCATGACGGCGGAGAAGACCGCGCTTCGCGGCATCGACCTGGCGATCCCGCGCGGCTCCATGTTCGGCCTGCTCGGCCCCAATGGCGCGGGCAAGTCCACCTTCATCAACATCTTGGCCGGCATGGTGAAGAAGACGGCCGGCGAGGTGAGCATCTGGGGCATGGACATCGACGCCCAGCCCCGGACCGCCCGCGGCGCCATCGGCGTAGTGCACCAGGAGATCGTGTCCGACGTCTTCTTCACCCCGCGTGAGGCGCTGGAGGTGCAAGCCGGCTTCTACGGGGTGAAGAAGGCCGATCGCAAGACCGACGAAATCCTGGCCAGCCTGGGCCTGACCGACAAGGCGGACGCGTACGTGCGCCAGCTCTCCGGCGGCATGAAGCGGCGGCTGATGGTCGCCAAGGCTATGGTGCACTCCCCGCCCATCCTGATCCTGGACGAGCCGACCGCGGGCGTGGACGTGGAGCTGCGCCGCCAGCTGTGGGAGCGGGTGCAGGAGTTGAACGCCCTCGGCGTCACCATCGTGCTCACCACTCACTATCTGGAGGAGGCGCAGGCGCTCTGCGACCAGATCGCCATCGTCAACCGTGGCGAGGTCGTGGTGTGCGAGCCGACGGCCCAGCTGCTGCGGCGCCTGGACACGCGCTCGGTCGTGGTCACCCCCGCCGTCCCCCTGCTGGACGCTCCGCCGATACCGGGCTTCGACACCCGGCTGCGGCCCGACGGCCGGCTGGCGGTGGCCTATCGTAGCGAGGCGACCAGCTTCGAGGCCGTGCTGGAGGCCATCCGCGGCGGCGGTGTGCAGATCCGCGACCTGTCGACCGAAGAGCCGGACCTGGAGGACGTCTTCCTGTCGCTCACCTACGGCGACGCCAAGGCGCAGAGCCCGGTGGCCTACTGAAATGAGCCCTGCCCACCCGGTGGGCCGCCGCCGTTGCGTCGGGCGGTGGCATGAGCTAGGTCCAGATGCTGTCGGCTTGGTCCGCACTCGTAGCTCAGCTGGATAGAGCGTTGCCCTCCGAAGGCAAAGGTCACACGTTCGAATCGTGTCGAGTGCGCCAGGGTCGATTTTGTAGTTGTCGCAGGTCTACGACCCTCCAGCGTATTGGGGTGGGCGGCTGATGGCCGTCGTTCCCCGACTTCTGGTCGGCTTGCTGCTGATGACCGCGGCCTGCCTGACGGCGCTCCGGTGGGGGGCGCGTCCGGTGCGCCTGGCCGCCATGGTCATCGGCGTCGCCTGGGCCCTCACGACCGTCGGCGAACTCGCCACGGGCCTTCGTGCGGAGGCGGTGATCTTGGGCGACATCGCGGGCGGTCTGGGTCTGCTGGTCCTTGCGGCCTCGTTCCACACGCGCTGGCTCTGGGCGATGACCCTGATAGAGGCTGCCCTGTTCATGCTGCACGCCTGGTTCTACGCCGTCGCCGACGCGCCGGGCGTGACGCTGGTTGTCGCCAACAACGTCCTGGCCACCCTCGGGCTGGTCGTCCTGGTCGGGGCGGCGTTGCAGGACCTGCGCACGCGCGCGAGGCGGGCGGCAAGCCCAGGCGGCCACCATGTCTGATCCGTCCCTTGAGGGCGCAGCCCACGTCGTACAGCTGGCGCTGACGCCGGTGTTCCTGCTGTCGGGCGTGGCGGCCCTGGTCAACGTGTTCTCCACCCGCTTGGGCAGGGTCTCCGACCAGGCCGACAAGCTCGCCGAACAGGATCGCGACGCGTCCGGACACGAGCTCAAGCTGCGGCTGCTGCAGTGGCGATCACGTGCGCTCGACGCCGCCGTCGTGCTGGCCGCCTTGGCCGGCGCCTCGACCTGCGGCGCGGCGTTGGCGCTGTTTCTGGGCGCAGTGAGCGGGGCCGTCGGCGCCACTCTGCTTTTCTACCTCTTCGGCGGCGCCATCGTGCTGACCATGGCCGCGCTGGCGGCCTTCGTCATGGAGATGCTGCTGGCGGCCCGCGGCGTGCGCCATCTGCTGGACCGCAGCCGCAAGCACCCGGCGTCAGATGCAGACTGACGCCGCGACGCCGCGAACGCTGCGGCGCGCAGCAGACGGCCTGCGGCGCAGACGTCGCTTGATACGTTGGCGGCCAAGCTCCAGAGCCTTGGCAGATCGTGGTTCGTCTCCAGCCATCGTCGAGGCCAAGATCGTCGCAGCGCGCCCGGGGAACACGCGGGGTCAGCTTTAGTTATCCTGCCGCAGAACAAGGGAGCGCGACGTGGACCATCCCCCCGGCCTGACCGAGGAAGCCGTGTCCGGACGCAGCGCGTCGTCGCAAGGGGAGGGCTCACGCCCCGCCGATCCGCAGACGCCGCCGCCAGCCGTCGACCCCCGCGACCCTATCGCCCCGGCGACCCACGTCGAGGGCGGTACCTACGCCAAGGCGGACTTCAGTCCCGCGGCGCGCCGATCCGAGGTCCACACCGACCAGTTCGACTCCCAGCCGGGACCCGCTGGGGATCGGGAGACCCAATCGGGCTTCGATGGCGCGGACGGCCTGGAGGGTCCTGCGACGCTGGGCGGCGGACATTGAGGCGGCGCCACGGTCACGTGCATTGACGCTGGCTGTGGTCTTCAGTATATCCGCGCGCTTCCGATTTGATCCCGGCGACGTCGGGCTCCACATCCCAGGTTGAAAACTCATGGCCAATACGCCGGGCGCCAAGAAGGCGGTCCGAAAGATCGAGCGCCGCACCGCGGTCAATCGTTCGCGACGTTCACGGGTCCGCACGTTCCTTCGGCGCTTCGATGAGGCCGTCGCTTCCGGTGACGCAAAGGCGGCCGCGAGCACCTTCGTGGAGGCTCAGTCTGAACTGATGCGCGCGGTGTCCAAAGGCGTCGTGCACAAGAACACCGGCGCGCGCAAGGTGTCGCGCCTGGCGGCCCAACTCAGGAAGATGCCCGCCGCCTGATATTCAGCGAAACCTGTTCATAATCAAAGCCGCCCGCGCTCCCGCGCGGGCGGCTTTTTCTTTGTGTTCGGACGAGCTTGGCCGCGACGATTCGCGCGGCCCGAGGGGCTCCCGGACATTTCCCAAGCCGCTTTCAGGAGTTGCCCGAGTCAACACGTTTAATCCGCTGGTAGGCTAAAAATTCCGCGTTGACCCCCCTCCGTCCCCGGCTAGTCTGGCTGCCTCAGATGACGTCCGGCCAAGGGTTTTGGAACGGGGCGAGGCAAGGCTTGCCTCGCTGCGGGAGGAAAGTCGCGTCCTGAGGCGGGTGGGCTGTGCGGCCGGGAGATATTCTTCCGGTTGAGTGCGGCCGGGTTTCGGTCAGGGGCTATGGCGACAGACGTGACGGAGACATTCGCTGCCGAAATCGAGCAAGGGTCCGGACCGGCCGTCGCGGCCTGGTCGCGGGCCTGCAGCACGCTGAAGACCGAAATCGGTGAGGACACCTTCGGATCATGGATCGCGCCGGCGCGATTGCGACGGAGCCGCGGCGGCGCCTTGGTCGTGGTCACGCCCACCGGGCTCGCCCGCGACTGGATCAAGCGGAACGCCTGGCGGCGGCTTGGCGAGCTGTGGTCCCAAAACGACCCGGAGCAGCGCCGGCTCGACCTGAAGTCGCGGCTTGAATTCGAGGGCGAGCAGGGCGCGGCGACCGGATCGGACGACGATCTCGGCCGGGCGCGGGCGGCGCTGTGTCCGCCTAGTCCGTCCGCTGCGCCGGTCGCGACCGGCGCAGCCCCGGCGGCTTCGAGCCCCCGCCCACATGGGTTGAACGAGCGGCTCACCTTCGACAGTTTCGTCGCCGGGCCGTCCAACGAGTTCGCCGTCGCCGTGGCCAGGCGGGTGGCGTCCTGGTCGGACGGATGCTTCAACCCGGTCTACTTCCACGGCCCCTACGGCTTCGGCAAGACGCACCTGCTGAACGCCATAGCCTGGGAGGCGGCGCGCATGCGGCCGGACAGCCGCATCGTCTATCTGACCGCGGAGCGGTTCACCTCGTCCTTCGTCAAAGCGCTGATGGACAAGTCCGCGCCCGGCTTCAAGTCGGAGCTGCGGTCCGCCGACCTGCTGCTGGTGGACGACGTGCATTTCATCGGCGGCAAGAAGTCCTCGGAGGAGGAGCTCTTCCACACCCTCGCCGCCCTCATGGGCGAAGGTCGCAGGGTGGTGTTCGCTTCCGACCGCCCCGCCGGCGCCCTGAACGACGTGGATGCGCGATTGCGCTCGCACCTGGGCGCGGGTCTGGTCTGCGGGATCGAGGCGGCGGACCGGCCGCTGCGCCTGGGCATACTGGAGCGCAAGCTGGCGATCCTGTCGCGCAGCCTGGAGCTGGACGGGACCGCTCGGCCGGAGGTGCTGCAGTTCCTGGCCGACTGCTTCACCGACAGCGTGCGCGAGCTGGAGGGCGGCCTGCACACCCTTGTCGCGCGCGCCGGCGAGCGGCTGTCCAGGCTGACGCTGGACGAGGCGCAGACCATCGTGCGCCCCCACCTGCGCGAGGCGGAGCGGCGCATCACGGTGGACGACATCCAGAAGGCGACGGCGGAGCACTTCGGCCTCAAGCAGTCCGACCTGCTGTGCGAGCGGCGCACCCGCGCGGTGGCGCGCCCGCGCCATGTGGCCATGTATCTGGCCAAGGCGCTGACCACGCGCTCCTACCCCGACATCGGCCGCCGCTTCGGCGGGCGCGACCACACCACCGTGCTGCACGCGGTCAAGCGCATCGAGGCGCTCAGGGCGGAGGATCCGGCCCTGTCCGCCGACCTGGAGACGCTGACCCGCAAGCTGAAGGGCTGAACGCCGCTGCGGCGGCGCGTCCCGCAGCCGAGCGGCTCTCGACCCCGGCCGGGCGAGCGCGCCGGGGCGGTCGGCGCTAGGATGGGGCGACCATGAGCGGCTGCATCGCGTCCATCCACCGTCACCCGGTCAAGGGGTTCACGCCCGAGCGGCTGGCGGCGGCGACGCTTCAGGCCGGCGGCGGCTTTCCCTGCGACCGCATCTACGCGGTGGAGCGGGGCGCCTGCGGCTTCGACCCCGCCGCTCCACAGCATCTGTCCAAGTGGCGCTTCACCGTGCTGGCCAACCACGCCCGCCTGGCGCGGTTGGTCACCACCTACGATGAGCACACCGGGGTGATCCATGTCGCGCCGGCGGACGCGCCCGAGTTCGCCGCCGACCTATCGCGTGACGACGGCCGCAAGGCCTTCACCGACTGGCTCACGGCCTTCCTGGGCGACGATGAGGACCAGCCGCTCAACCTCATCGCTTCGGGCCCGGCGCATCGGTTCACCGACGACCGCGAGGGCTGCGTCTCCCTCATCAACCTTCAGAGCGTACGCGATTTGGAGGCCAGGATCGGGCGGCGCGTCGATCCCCTGCGCCTGCGCGCCAACCTCTACGTTGAGGGATGGGAGGCCTGGCGCGAGGCGCGGACCGCGCCGGGCGAGCGGGTCCGCTTCGGCGACGTGACAATGGAGGTGGTCAAGCCGATCCCACGCTGCGTCGCGGTGCAGGTCGACCCCGCCACGGGCGAGCGGGACCTGGACCTGCTCGGCGCGTTGCGCGAGCACTATGGACACGTGAACTGCGGCCTGTATCTGCGCGTCCTGGACGGCGGCCGCCTCGTCGAGGGCGAGGCCGTCCACCTGTCCTGATCGCCACGGAGACCCGATGCCGGCCCCCGACACGCCCTCGGTCGACGTCCCGACCACCCTGGTCAAGGCCTGGACGGGCGCGCGCGACCGGCTGCGCGCGGCGCAGGTGGACAGTCCGGTGATCGACGCGCGCCTGCTGGTGGAGGCCGCCGCCGGGGTCACCCGGCTGGAGCTGATCACCGACCCCTACCGCCCGCTGAGCGAGGCGCAGGCGGCGCTGCTGGACGCCTACGTGGAGCGCCGCAGCCGCCGCGAGCCGGTCAGCCACATCCTGGGCCGCAAGGGCTTTTGGAAGATCATGGTCCAGGTCAGCCCGCACGTGCTCACGCCGCGCCCTGAGACGGAGGTGATCGTGGACCACGCCCTGCGCGCCTTCACCGAGGGCGAGCCGTTCACTGTGCTCGACCTCGGGGTAGGCTCAGGCGCCATCCTGCTCGCCATCCTGGCGGAGCGGCCGGCCGCGCGCGGACTGGGCGTGGAGGTGTCGGAAGAGGCCCTGGCGGTGGCGCGGGAGAACGCCGCCAACCTGGGGCTGGCCAACCGTTTGGCGCTGCTGCGCGGCGACTGGACGGCGGGCGTCGCGCCCGACGCGTTCGACCTGGTGGTCTCCAATCCACCCTACGTGCGCAGCGGCGAGCTGGAGGGCCTGGACCCGGAGGTGCGCGACCACGAGCCGCGCCTGGCGCTGGACGGCGGGGAGGACGGGCTGCGCGACTACCGCGTGCTGGCGGGCGAGGTGCTGCGGGTGCTCAAGCCCGGCGGCCTGTTCCTGGTGGAGATCGGCGCGGATCAGGGCGACGCCGTCCTCGCCCTCTTCCACGCCGCGGGCGCGCAGGGCGCGGGCGTGCTCAGGGACCTCTCCGATCGTGACCGGGTCGTCGCCGGGCGCAAGAAAAGCCTTGGAAACGGGCGGCCGAATCGCTAAGGCCGTAGTGTTCCTGCTCTAATCGTCGGATCGGCCGGGTGTTTGACCTGGAAGACGACCTCCGACGGCGAAGCGCGGTGATCGCTCGCGTAGCCGCTTCATGCGGCCCAGCGGTCGCCGGGAGCGCGGCTCAGAACCGGTCGGAAGCCCTCTAGCCAAGCGCGCGACGCTGATCGCGCCGCCCATGGTCAGCATACGATGAGAGATTTCAAGAACATGAAGCGCCAGCGGGGGCGGAACCGCGGGGGCGGCGGTCCAAGCGGCGGCGGCGGCGGCAAGCCCCAGCAGAACGCCAACCGCGCCTTCGATTCTAACGGGCCGGACAACGTCAAGATCCGCGGCCACGCGCAGCATGTCTTCGAGAAGTACCAGCAACTGGCGCGTGACGCCTTCTCCTCAGGCGACCGCGTCCTGGCTGAGAACTATCTCCAGCACGCCGACCACTATTTCCGCGTGCTGCGCACCATCCAGCCCCAGCGTCCACCATCGGAGATCCTCGGCCGCGACGTGCTGGCCTCGGGCCTGGACATCGACTTCGAGGAGGAGTTCGAGACCGCCGAGGAGGGTGGCGAAGCTTCGACGGAGGGCGGGGACGCCATGAACGGGGAGCCGCCCCGCGCCGAACCGCGTCGCGAGGAGCGCTATGATCGCAATGAGGCTCGCCGCGAAGGTCCCGATAACCGGGAGCCCCGCCGCGACGAGCGTGAGCCGCGCGCCGACCGCTACGAGCCGCGCCAGTCCGACTCGCGCCAGCCCGACTCTCGCCAGTCCGACTCTCGCCAGCCAGACTCTCGCCAGACTGAGGGGCGTCAGAACGAGGGCCGCGTTTACGAGCCCCGCCAGAACGACGGTGGCGGCTACCGCGAGCGCAATGACACCCCCTACCGGGATCGCCAGGACCGCGACCGCCAGGATGGGCGCGGGCAAGACGGGCGTGGGCAAGACGGGCGCGGGCAAGATGGCCGTGGTCAGGACGGGTCCAGGCAGGACGGCCCCAGGCAGGACGGTCCCAGGCAGGATGGGCGTGACAGGCCGCCCCGGACGGATCGCTTCGAGCCCCGCCGCGACAACAATCCTCAGCGTCTCGAGGGGCGCCGCGACGAACGGCCCTTCAACCGCGACGCCCGCCCTGACGATCGCAGGCCTGACGATCGCAGGCCCGACGATCGCAGGCCCGCGGATGCGTCGGCGTCCGATCCCTTGCCGGTGGCGGCGCCCATGGTGGCCGCCCAGCCGTTCCCGACCTCCACGCCGGAGGCCGAGGCCTCGCCGGTGCTGCGTTCCGAGGACGGGGGCATGAGCGAGGCGCCGGCCTTCCTGCAATCCGTGGGCGGAGAGGACGGGGAGGCTCGCAAGCCTCGCGCCCGCCGCCGCCGCGCGCCCCGCAGCTTCGACGCTTCCGAGACGCCAGACGGCGAGGCCGCCCGGCCGCCGGAGTCCGAGGACGCTTAGGTCGCGTCGGGATCAGCGGCGGGTCGACGGCGCAGCCGTCCTTAGCGCCTGACCGCGCCGAGATCGGTCTTGACCGCCTCGGCCTTGGCCTGGATGGCGGCGAGGTCGTCGGCGTCCATGCGGGCGAGCGTGCGGTAGGGCATGGCCATGCGCGGATTGCGCGCCAGCTTGTCGGCGTTGCGCGCCAGGAAGTCCCAATACAGCGCGTTGAAGGGGCAAGCCCGCTCGCCCAGCCGGTCCTTCACGTCGTAGGCGCAGCGTCCGCAATAGTCCGACATGCGGTTGATGTAGGCGCCGGACGCCGCATAGGGCTTTGAGCCCACCACGCCTCCGTCGGCGAAGGTGGCCATGCCGTGGGTGTTCGGGAGCTCGACCCACTCGTAGGCGTCGGCGTAGACGATCATGTACCATTCGTTGATCTCGTCGGGGTACACGCCCAGCAGCATGGCCAGATTGCCGGTCACCATCAGCCGCTGGATGTGATGGGCGTAGGCGTGGTTGCGGGTCACCGCGACCACGTCGGCCAGGCACGCCATGTCGGTCTGACCCGACCAGTAGGCGGGGGGCAGGGCGCGGTCGGCGCCCAGCGCATTGGTGGCCTTGTAGTCAGGCCCCTTCAACCAGTAGACGCCGCGCACGTATTCCCGCCACCCCAGGATTTGGCGCACGAAACCCTCCACCGCATTTAGCGGCGCGCGCCCGGCGCGGTATTCGGCCTCCGCCCGGCGGCACGCGTCCAGCGGATCGAGCAGGCCCACGTTCATGGCCGCGGAGATGTGAGCGTGCCACAGCCACGGCTCGCCTGCGCGCATGAAGTCCTGCCAGTCGCCGAACTCCGGCAGCAGGCGCGTGACGAAGCGGTCCAGCGCGGCCTGCGCCTCCTGCGGGTTGGTCGGGAAGTTGAAGGCGTCCATCGTTCCGAAGTGGTCGCGGAAGCGCGCTGCGGTCTCGCTCATGACCTGGCGGGTGAAGCCGTTGGGCTCCACCAGCCGCCGTTCGGGCGTGGGCTTGGTCGCGGGCAGCCGCTTCCTGTTCTCCACGTCGAAGTTCCAGCGGCCGCCCACGGGCGTGTCACCGTCCATCAGCACGCCCGTCTTGCGGCGCATCGTGCGATAGAAGAACTCCATCCGCAGCTCGCGCCGATCGCCGGCCCACGTCTCGAACTCGGCGCGAGAACAGATGTAGCGGTCGTCGGAGCGGACTTCGACCGGCACGGCGGCTACGTGCGCGAGGTCGTCGAAGCCCTGCGCCAGCCGCCATTCGCCGGGTTCGGTCAGCACCACCTTGGCGAAGGGCTGGTCCTGCAGCGCGCGCAGCACCTCCGCATTCAGGCTGTGGGTGTTGGCGGGGTCGTCTAGCCGGACGTAACGGACCACCGCGCCGCCGTCGCGCAGCCGGTCGGCGAACTGGCGCATGGCGGAGAAGACCAGCGCCAGCTTCTGCTGGTGATGACGCACGTAGGTCGCTTCGCTCATCACCTCCGCCATCAGCACCACGTCGCGCGTGCGGTCGAGGTCGGCGAGCGAGGACAGCCGCCCGTCGCTGACCTGGTCGCCGAGCACCAGGCGGAGCGCGCCTGCGCCCCGGCCGGAGTCAGCCTGGAGCGCGCCCCTGCGCGTCAATGCTGGCCCTTGCCCGGCCAGTCGTCCTTGGGCAGTTCGCGCTTGCGTTCGTCCTTGAGGAACGCCTCGCCCTCCTTGGCCTGCCGCTCGGGCGACTTGCCGGCCGCGTCGTCGCCGGCCTCCTTGTTCGTCTCGGGCGTTTCCGCGTCGGCCATGATGGTCTCCTGCTGGCGTCGGCGGAGTAAGCGCGAGGCCGGGCGCGGCGTTCCGGCAGGCTTTGACAAGCGGCGTCGGTCGCGGCCATTGTCGGCGCGCCAGCCCTGGAGCCCACGATGCCGACCCTGATGCGCGCCGAAGGCCCTGAGCCCGACGACGTGGCGATCTCACGGCGTGCGCTCGGCGGCATGATCTTCGCCGGCTACGCGGCGGCGGCCCTGTCGGCGCACGCCGAGCCGATCGTCACCGACACGGCCGGCCTGATCGTCGGCCCCGTCTCGGTCCCGCAGGTCGGCGGGGCGCTGCCGGCCTATGTGGCGCGGCCCGCGTCGCCGGGCCCGCACCCGGCGGTGCTGGTGGTGTCGGAGGTGTTCGGCGTGCACGCCTACATCCAAGACATCTGCCGCCGCTTGGCCAAGATCGGCTACGTGGCCGTAGCGCCCGCCTTCTTCTTTCGGGCGCCGGGGGGCGACACCCTTCCGACCCTGACCGACTTTCCACAGATCATCGCCATCGTGCAGACCGCGCACCTGCAGCAGGTGCTGGGAGACGTCTCGGCCACCCTGGCCTGGCTGCAGGCCCAGCCGTTCGTGGATCCGACCCGCATGGTGGAGACCGGCTTCTGCTGGGGCGGCGGCCAGAGCTGGATGATCGCCGCGCGATTTGCTCAGCTGAAGGCCTGCGTCGCCTGGTACGGCCCGCTCGCCCGCCCGCCTGCCGGCAAGGGCGAGCCCGGACGCCCCTACCCGATCGACGTCGCCGGCCAGCTCAAGGTCCCGGTGCTCGGCCTTTACGGCGGCATGGACAAGGGCGTCACGGCCGCCGACATCGCCGCCATGCGCCAGGCCCTGGCCGCCGCCCACAACCCCGACCAGATCCTCGTCTACCCAGAAGCCCAACACGGCTTCCACGCCGATTATCGCGCCAGCTACGACCCTGCCGCCGCCAGGGACGGCTGGGCGCACATGCTGGCCTTCTTCACCGAAAACGGCGCAGGCCCGACCAACGCCTGAGCCGCCGCCGTCTCGCCCCAATATAGACCTAGGTCCCCTGATCCCGCTTTTGACACGAGCCGCCCAGATCCGTGCCCATGCGTAATCCGAAAACCGTCCTTGCGCTCATCCCGCTCTGTTGGTGCCTTGTCGCTGCGGCGCCTGAGCCGCAAAAAGCCATCGACTTGCAGAAATACGCCGGTCGATGGTTCGAGGTGGCCAGGCTGCACAACCAGATCGAGAACGACTGCGTCGACGCCGAGGTCAACTACACTCCCGATCCGGACGGCGGCTTCAAGGTCGTGGACATCTGCATTCGGGCCAGCGCCAAACCCAAGGTGTACCGCCCATCCATGAAGGTGCTGGATCCCGGCACCAACGCCAAGTTCCGCCTCACGTTCTTCCCCTTCGTGTGGAAGGACTACTGGGTCCTGGACTACGCCCCCGACAACAGCTGGATCGTGCTCGGGGAGCCGACCGGCAAATACCTGTGGCTGTTCAGCCGGACGGCGGACCTGAAGGCGCACAGGGACGCGCTCGTCCAGCGCGCCAAGGCGCTCGGCTACGACACGGCCAAGCTGATCTACGACAAGGGCGCCTAGGCGCGGCTTGGGGCGGCGCGCACACCGGCGCGTGGCGCAGCGGTTTGACCCTTGCTCCGGCTTGGTGTAACGCACCGCGCTTCGGCGCCATCCCTGATCGCGCCCTCCACCGCCACGACCCCGCGCGACTGCAGCGGACGAGGGCGGCGAGGCCCCCCGTCGACGTGATCGTCCGCGGGGGTCGTTGGCGTTTGCGCGATCCGCACGCCAGGTGATCAGGACCATGGCGCAGGCGTGAGGACCCGATGTTCGAGAGCTTAGGCGACAGGCTGACCACCGTCTTCGACCGGATGACCGGTCGAGGCGTGCTGTCGCCCGCCGACATCGACGAGGCGCTGCGCGAGGTTCGCCTGGCCCTGCTCGACGCCGACGTGGCGCTCCCGGCGGTCAAGGACTTCATCGCCAAGGCGCGCGACCTGGCCACCGGCGAGGACGTGCTGCGCGCGGTCAAGCCGTCAGAGCAGGTGGTGAAGATCGTCCACGACGGGTTGGTGGACATGCTGGGCGGGGCGCAGCCGCAGGGGCTGAACCTCAACGCTGCGCCGCCGGTGGTTGTCATGATGGCGGGCCTGCAGGGCTCGGGCAAGACGACCACGTCGGGCAAGCTGGCCGCGCGGCTGAAGACCTACGACCGCAAGCGGGTGCTCATGGCCTCGCTCGACACCCGCCGCCCCGCCGCCATGGAGCAGCTGGCCGCGCTTGGCCGGCAGGTCGAGGTGGAGGTGCTGCCGATCGTGGGCGGCCAGAGCGCGCCCGACATCGCCCGGCGGGCCCTGACCGCCGCGCGTCTGGGCGGCTTCGACGTGCTGATCCTCGACACCGCCGGGCGCACCACGCTGGACGAGCAGATGATGGGCGAGGCGGCGGAGATCGCCCGCATCGCTTCGCCGCAGGAGATCCTGCTGGTGGCCGACGCCCTCACGGGTCAGGACGCGGTGCGCACCGCCAAGGCCTTCCACGACCGCCTGCCGCTCACCGGCATGGTGCTCACCCGCACCGACGGCGACTCACGCGGCGGCGCGGCGCTGTCCATGCGCCACGTGACAGGCCTCCCGATCAAGTATCTCGGCGCGGGCGAGAAGCTCGACGCGCTTGAGGTGTTCGACGCCAATCGCGTGGCGGGCCGCATCCTGGGCTCCGGCGACATCGTGGCCCTGGTGGAGAAGGCCGCCGCGGACTTCGACCAGGCCAAGGCCGAGAAGATGGCCCGTCGGCTGTCCAAGGGCCAGTTCGACCTGGACGACCTCGCCGACCAGCTCCGCCAGATGAAGAAGATGGGCGGGATGTCCGGCATTTTGGGCATGCTGCCCGGCGTGCAGAAGGCCAAGAAGCAGATCGCCGAGGCCGGCATCGACGACAAGGTGTTCGACCGCCAGGTGGCGATCATCTCCTCGATGACCAAGCTGGAGCGGCGCAAGCCCGACATGCTGAACGCCTCGCGCAAGCGCCGCATCGCCAAGGGTGCGGGCGTGGAGGTGATGGACCTGAACCGGCTGCTCAAGCAGCACCGCCAGATGGCCGACGCCTTCAAGATGATGAGCCGGGGCGGTGGAAAGAACATGGCCGCCATGGCCCAGGCGCTCGGCGTTGGCGGCGGGGCGACCGCCGGCCTGCCTAAGGGCTTCACGCCTCCCGGCGGCATGATGGGCGCGCTGAAGGGCTCCCCTCTCGGCGGCCCCGGCGGCGGCGTGAACATGGACATGCTGAAGGCGCTCGGCGGCGGCAAGTTAGGGGAAGAGACCGAGGCGCCGGCCGGCCTCGCCGACATGATGAAGGGGCTCGGGCCGGGCGGTCTCGCAAGCCTGCCGGGGCTCGGCCGCGGCCTGCCTGGAGCCCCGAAGAAGAAGTGACTCAACCTATCAATTCGCCTCATCCTGAGCTTGTCGAAGGACGAGGCGTCCCACCGCGGCTCGCGGCCCCGTCCTTCGACAAGCTCAGGATGAGGCCGAATGTGACCGAAACAACGATGATCAAGGACCAAGACCTATGCTGAAAATCCGACTCGCCCGCGGCGGCGCCAAGAAGCGCCCCTACTATTCCATCGTCATCGCCGACAGCCATTCGGCCCGCGACGGCCGCTTCATCGAGAAGGTCGGCACCTTCAACCCGCTGCTGGCCAAAGACCATCCCGAGCGCTTCACCCTGAAGACCGAGCGGGTGCAGGAGTGGCTGTCCAAGGGCGCCCAGCCGACCGACCGCGTGGCGCGCTTCCTGAGCACCCAGGGCCTGGCCAAGTGGGCGCACGGGAACAACCCGCAGAAAGCCAAGCCGGGCAAGAAGGCCGAAG
>CAXTUT010000017.1:0-19490 GCA_964247465.1 uncultured Caulobacteraceae bacterium
GCCCTGCGCGCACCTGGGCGCCCTGGGCCTGCAGCTCGCCGGCGGCCGAGGCCAGGGCGGCGAGTTCGTCTGCGGTGGGCGCCTGCATGAAGCCGTCCAGGCCTGCGGGGATGCGGAAGCGCTTGGTGGGCGGGTCGGCCACAGCCTCCATCTGCGGAAAGAGGTCCTGGAGCCGGTCGCGCATCCGCTCGGCGGTGCGTCGGTCCACCCCGGCCTCGCGCGCCATCTCGTCTAGCGTCAGCCCTTCGGCTGAGCCCGCGAGCGTGCGGGCGAGCTCCAGCAGGATGCGAGCCTTGTCATGTCGCATGATCAATCACGTCCGCATCTGTCGTAGCGGGCCGTCAAGAGGAAATTGCGGGCGCAGGCAAGCGTCCACGACAACGAGGATACGCCCGTGGCCAAGCTGAAGACCCTCTCGCCTTCCCGCTCCGCCCTGCCGTTCAAACCCGCCAAGGGCGCGCTCAGCCTGTTCTCGGCCCCGGCGCCGGTGCCGCCGCCGTCGCAGAGCGTGGTCGCCGCGGTGCTGCAGTTCGCCGACGCGCGCGAGGAGCACGACGACGGCCTGGTCACGCTACGCTTCACCGCAGCCCGCCTTGCGCGCGACGACATGGCGCTGATCCTGGGCGCAGAGGTCGGTCGCGCCGCGGACGTCAGCATCGTGTGGGACGAGAAGGAGGGTGAGATGGTGCGGGTCATCGACCTGGCGCCGCTTCGGGCAGGGCGCGATGCGCTAGAACAGTCCAACCGCTACGCCGCCGCCCGCCAGCGCAACGCGCGCTCCGCCGGCTGCGTGCAAGGCGCGGTGGCTGCCTGAACCGCCTCAGAGCGTGCCGACGTCATCCTCCCGCCCGACCCTGCGGTGGAACACCGATGATCCTGACAACGATGCACCCCTGCCGAACGAGTAAAGGCTGAAGCCTCCCGGGCCAGCTGAAGGAGGCCCACGCCGCCGCATCGCAGCTGGCGACCGTCTCGCCTGGGATCAGGCTGTCGGGCGAACGCACGACGGTGAGGGCAAGGCCCCGCCGCGCCGCCAGACCGGCGTAGACCTTCAGCATGGGGTCATAGTCTGCGAACCCGGCGTCGTTCGGGAAGCCCTGATCCACCACCGTCACCCGCGGCCCGAGCCCGCGCTCACCGATCGCCTGCAGAAGCGGCCCGTAGCGAAAGTGGGCGCCGCCGGCCGGTCCGTGCGGCCAGCTTGCGCCCGACTGGCTCCACCATAGCGCCCATGCTGCGCCGCCCGTCAGCGTCAGCCCAGCGGCTGCGTGCGCGAAGACGGCCCAGCGCGGTCGCATGCGCCGCAGGGCGTCGGACAGGCCCAGGCCTGCGAGCAGGCTGAGCATCGGGATCACAGGCGTGGCGTACCAGGCCAGCTTGCTACGGGCCGCCGAGACCACAGTCAGCAGCGAGCCGGCCGCAAGGGCGACGACGAGCGCCAGGCTGCGCCGACGCGGGTCCCGCCCGAACAGGGTGACCAGGCCCAAGACACTGAGCACTGCGCACGGCTCCGCTCCCTCCAGCAGCGTTTGCAGGTAAAAGTCCCACGGCTCGCGGTGGTTGTCGGAGACCTGGAGAAAACGACCGCCGAGCTCATTGCCCGCAACCACGTGAAGATAACCCGGGTCAAGCGCCTCTCGCGCCAGGTAATAGATGCCGACCGGCAGCACGAAGAGCGCGGCGGCCGCCCAAACCCGCGCGTTCTGCACCCATCCGGCGGTCCGGCTCGGACGGGTAAGCGCGAAGAGCATGAGACCCGGCGCAGGCAGCAGGGCGGCCACGCCCTTGGTCAGCACGCCGAGCGCCATGAGCGCGGCGGCGAGCGCCAGCCAGCGCACGCGCCCGTCAACCACCGCCTTCCAAAACGCCAGCGCGTAGCCGAGCACGAAGGCGCTCTCCAGCGCATCGTAGTCGCCGGTGCGCGCGGCATGCGGGCCGATGTAGAGGGTGGCGCTGAGCAGCAGCGCCGGGGCGACGAAGGCGGCGAGGCGATCGCGCAGCGAGATGCGCAGCACACCCCACAGTGCGCCCGCCGTGGCCGCCGCCGCCAGCCAGGACGCCAGTCGCAACGCCACCAGCGTCGGCAGGCCAAGCCGCAGCCCCGCCGCCTGCATCCAGATCAGTAGCGGCGGCTTGGTGTTCCAGTGATCGGGGACGCCGCCGTAGGTCGGGACCAGCCAGCGGCCATGCCAAACCATTTCGAGCGCGTTATTGGCGTTGCGGCTCTCGTCCCAGAGCTGCAGCGGAACCGCGTCGTAGCGCACGATCAGCACGGCGGCCCACAAAGCCAGCAGCGCCGCCAGCGCCAGGACGTCGAGACGCGAGAGGTGCGGGAAGGCTGACGGGCGACGTGGCGGCGAGACCGCCTGAGACGCGTCTGATCCGATCCCGGTTACCGTTAAGGCTGAATCGCCGACCATGCTTCCCCAAACCCCCTCATCCTTAAGGTCGTCCCGAGGATGACGGGATTCGAGATAGGCCAACCGGAGGCGTGCGGCTGCGCCCTGTTCACCTGCGCGTGAGGAATGTCTAGGACACTCTTCGAGCGGCGTTGAGGCCGCGCAAGGTGGACCTCGCGACGTGGCCGACGCCATGGACCTGATCAGGCAGACGCACGCATCGGCCGCCCCGCGCACAAGCGAGGCGGCGACGGCGCCCGTGGCCCTGTCCGTCGTTGCGCCCTGCTACAACGAGGAGGCCTCGCTGCCCGCCTTCGTGGCGCGCATGTGCGCCGCCGCGCGCGCCATCGTGGGCGAAGCGTTCGAGCTGGTGCTGGTCAACGATGGGTCGCGCGACGCCAGCTGGGCCTGTATCCGGGCGCTCAGCCTGGACCAGCCGGAGCTGGTCGGCGTCAACCTGTCGCGCAACCACGGCCATCAGCTGGCGGTGACCGCAGGACTGGCGCTGACACGGGGCGATCGGGTGTTGATCATCGACGCCGACCTTCAGGACCCGCCGGAAGTGCTTGAGGCCATGATGGCGCGCATGGATGAGGGCTATGACGTCGTCTACGGCCGCCGCCGCTCCCGGGGCGGCGAGAGCACGTTCAAGCTGGCCACCGCAAAGGGCTTCTACCGCCTGCTGCGCTCGGTGTCGGAGGTGGACATCCCCCAGGACGTGGGCGACTTCCGCCTCATGTCGCGCCGCATCGTGGAGCGGCTGAACGCCATGCCCGAGCAGGACCGGTTCCTGCGCGGCATGGTGGCCTGGCTCGGCGGCCGCCAGACCGAAGTCCTGTACGACCGCGACGCGCGCCGGGCCGGGGAGACGGCCTACACCCTGTCCAAGATGGCGAGGCTCGCCGTCAACGGACTGACCGGCTTCTCCACCGCGCCGTTAAAGATCGCCGTGGTGCTGGCCATCGCCGGCATGGGCATCGCCGCCCTGATCGTGATCTACGCCCTGATCGGCGTGCTGATGGGGCATTCGGAGCGGGGCTGGGCGAGTCTCGCTTTGATCCAAGTGTTCTTCGGCGTCGGCCAGCTTGGCTGCCTGGCGATCATGGGCGCCTACGTCGGGCGCATCTATACTCAGGTGAAAGGAAGACCGCTCTTTATGGTAGACGAGGTCATCCGCGGCGACTCGTCCCCGCCGACCTCCTGACACCCGCCTCGGGAGCCCGCGCCTTGGACGTCGCAGAATTCGACCGCTTCGCCGACGAGTATACGGCCGCGCATGCCGCCAATATCCGCATCAGCGGTGAGGACCCCGACTATTTCGCCCGCTACAAGATCGAGCTGGTGCGCCGGCGCTGGGAAGCCGACGGCCGCCCTGAGCCGCAAGCGGTGCTCGACTTCGGCGTCGGCATCGGCAATTCGCTCCCGCACCTGAAGCGGCTCTTCCCGCAAGCCGTCGTCACCGGTCTGGACGTGTCGCAGAGGAGCCTGGACGTGGCCGATCGCCGCTTCCCCGGCGTGGCCCGGCTGGTGCGCTACACGGGCGGCGGCGAAGCGATCCCGCTGCCGGATGCGGGCTTCGACCTGATCTTCTCGGCCTGCGTCTTTCACCACATCGACGCGCAGGAGCATCACGCGGTATTTGCGGGGCTGAAGCGGCTGCTGCGACCGGGGGGGCTGATGGTGGTGTTCGAGCACAACCCGGTGAACCCAGCCACGCGCCACATCGTGGCCACCTGCCCCTTTGATGAGAACGCCGTTCTGCTGCCCGCTCCCGCCCTACGCAGAAGCCAGGCGCAGGCCGGTTTCTCGAAGGTCGATATCGCCTATACGAGCTTCTTCCCCGGCGCGCTCAGGGCCTTTCGGCCTCTTGAGCGTTTCCTGACCGCCATTCCCCTCGGGGCGCAGTATTATACGGTGGCCCATGGCTAAAATGCGCGATCTGGCGCTGCTGCTGTCCCGGTTTGGGGTCGTCGGCCTGCTCAACACCGCCCTCAGCCTGTCGGTGATCATGGGGCTGGAGTGGGGGCTCGGCACCGCGCCCGCGCTCGCCAACGCGGCGGGCTACGGCGTCGGCATCACATCCGGCTTTGTGCTGAGCCGCCGCTTCGTGTTCCGCAGCGCCACGGCTGCGCGCTCCACTGCGCCGCGTTACCTGATGGCGGTCGTGGGCGGGTTTTGCGTCAACCAGGCGGTGCTGGCGGAGATGCACGCGCTGCTGGGCGCCGGCGCGCTGAACCATCTGGCGGCCCAGGTCTGCGCCATGGGCAGTTACACGCTCACCGTCTTTCCCGTTTGCCGATACTGGGTGTTCCGCGCGCCCATCGACCCGGTGATCGCCACCGCCTGAGGCGCAATCCGGCGTACGCGGCCCGCCGCAAGGGCGTGGCGGGCCGCATCGCGCCTGTCAGGCCGCGGTCTGCAGGGCGTACCTGCGGCAGTGCTCGAGATAGCCGGCCTCGTGCCTGGCGGCGAGGTCCACGACGCTGGACCACAGCCAGTTGGGCGCGTCCAGGTCGCCGACGTGGCGCGTCTTCAGCTCGCCCCGCCAGGCAGAGCGGGTCGAGGCGTCCATCTGGCGCGCGTGGGCGCGACCGACGACGTAGGCCAGATAGCGCGCCGCCTCCACCGCTTCACGCCGCGAGAACTGGCTGATCTCCAGCTTCAGATCTTGGGGCATGAGCTCGCGCACGACGATAGGCTTGTCCAGCATCGTGGCCGCCAGCATGCGATCGCCCAGGTTCGGCGACAGGGCTTGGGCGCCGGCGACGACGCGCTCGCCGTGATGGGCGGGCATGCGGACGCCAGGCGCTGAGGGAGCCGCGGCGGCCACGGCTTCCTTCAAATCCACCATGGCGTAGCCGGTCTTGCGGCCACCGCCCTTCAGCTCGACCAAGGCGGCGAAGCGCAGCTTGCCCAGCGAGCTGCAGCCCTTCATCCAATAAGCCGCGTCCACCACCTTCATCTCGCTGTCGTCGGTACGCGCGTCCAGCGCCAGCACGAGGCGGCGGACATCTTGGGTCTCGAACAGGGCGCCGATCGCGCCGCGCTCCTCTTCGGTAAGCGCCCAGAACTTGCGGCCCAGCGGGATGGTCGGAGTGACGTCGTCGATGCGCTCGGTGGCGAGGTGCTTCCACTTGCGACCCAGCGCCTCGCGACGGACGCTTCGCACCACGCCGGGCTCCGGCACCGCGTCGTCGGGCCGCGGATCGCGCAGCGCCAAGCTGTAGCCGCCGACCACCTGCTCCAGCATGTGCGCGGTGACCACGCCCGGCAGGTCGGACCCGCGCGCGGCGCTGGCCAGCGACAGCCCGAGGCGGATCAGATCGTGCGCGGGATTGCCGATCACCGTCTGATCCAGATCGCGGATCTGGACGTCGACCCGGCCTTCCGCATCGGCCAGCGGCCCAAGGTTTCCCACGTGGCAGTCGCCGCAGATCCAGACCGACGGTCCCTGGGGCAGCCGCTCCGCCGCCGAGCTCGCCAGCCATTCATAGAAGTTGGCCGTGTTGCCCCGCACGTAGGCGTGGGCGGAGCGCGCCATCTTGGCCACGCGCCCGGACTCCAGCGTCTTAATGCGCGTGACGTGGTCCAAGACGGCCTTACTCATAGGAGCTCCCAGCGGCGCATGCCGACGAGACCCTGCTTACACCGTCCGGCGCAGAAGCGCAGGGCCCCATAGCCGCGCCCGGACGGGTGCTAGGGCGCGATCAGCCGGGCGCGAACTCTCTGCGTATGTCCTCCAGCCGACGCAGGTAGTTGCGTCCGACCGCCGCGGCGCTGAAGTGCGTCTCCACGAAGGCCTTGGCCGCCGCCCCCCGCGCGCGCGCGGCGGCGGGGTCGTCATGGACCTCACGCATGAACGCGGCCGCCTGAGCCAGGTCCGGCTCGGCCCAGAAGTCTCCCGGTTGGACGAAGATGTAGTCGTCGCGGTCGAGATAGACGGGCGTATAGCCGACGTTGAAGGCCGTTTCGGGCGTGCAGAACTCCAGGTTGCCGGAAAAGGCCGTGGCGATGACAGGCAATCCCAGCTGCATCGCCTCCAGCATCCCAAAGCCCCATCCCTCGCTGCGGTGGAGGGAAACGTAGCAGTCGCAGGCGGACTTCAAAGCGATCAGGTCGGCGTAGGGCAGCGTCTCGTCGATCAGCAGTATGCGCTCGTCGCGGGCGACGAGATCGCGGACTTCGGCGATGAGCGCGGGCGCGTGCGTCTCGCCAAGGACCGCGGTCATGTTGTGGGTCTTGACCACCAGCAGCACGTCTTGGCCCGTGCTCCCGAACGCGAGCAGGAAGGCCCGCAGCGCCGCCGCCGGGTTCTTGCGCTTGACGAAGGAGAAGGTGTCGAACGTGGTCATGTAGACCACGCTGCGCATGGACAGCCCGCGCTCGCGCCGGACGTCTTCGCGGGCCCGGATCGTATCCGGCAGCGCCTCGACGGCCATGCCGACGGTCTTGACCGGCTTATCGGTCACGCGCGCATAACTCTCCCGGTTGAACTCGGACGACACCCAGATCTCGTCCAACACCTCCAGCGCGAGCTCGTGCACGCGCGCGGCGTTGGGCAGCTCCCAGAAGAAGTAGCCAATGTTGTAGGCGTTCTCGAAAACCGCAGGGCGCAAATACGCTGGGGCGAGCGGCGTGCTCTCCCCGTTCAAGTGGATGAGGTTGATGGCGAAAGGTCCCGGCACGATTTCGCCATCGATGAAAGACAAGGTCCGAACCGCAGGATTGTCGAGATCGAAATCAAGGCCGACGGGCTGCACGCCTGCGGCCAGCAGCGACCGCGTGCTCATCCTGGTCGCTTGTCCCAGGCCCGATTGGGAGTTCAAGGGGCCGATCAAGCGAACGGGAGACGGGAACGCGCTATCGCGGCCGGCTAGAACGATCGGCGTGGCGTGGGCGGCCTTCGGCGCCGGTGTCGAGGTGGTCTCCCACGACTGGCCGAAATACGGCGACAACACATCGACCATTCCAGAGCGGATACGCTTGTGGTTGGCGCGATAGACGTCTGCTTCGGCCACGCGCTTGGCCAGTCCATGCACAGCCCCCTGGTCTATACGGAACAGGTGGGAGGCTTCCAGCGCCGTCTCTGTCTGCGGCCTTAGACACCGCATAACTTCTTCCGGAAAAAAGAGAGAGGCATGCAATCCATGTCTTGAAAACAAGACGTGAATGTAATCTGCCAAGCGTTCGCCATCGCTATTAACGGACCAAGGCGGCCCGCTATTCCGCTCCATATACATACGAAGGAAGTTACTTACAGGCAAACCGCGCTCGGTGGTCGCGCTCGGCTTAGCAAGGATTTCGATGAAGCTACTAGGCGTCAAGACGCCCTCGATGCCAAACTCGCGCGCGCGCTCGATCGACCACCAATAAGCCACGGCGATAAAATCTTCCTCCCGATCAAACGGGTGAAGATCCTGCTGCAGCAGGAGCGACCGGCGCCAGAAGGCTTCGACAATTCTCGGAAGAGCGTATTTTGACATGTAGTTTTCGGTCGGGCTCAGCAGCCAGCGTATTTGCTCCGCTGAGAAGGGCGACATCAGAGGCGCCCGGTGCGGCGCGTAGGCTTCGATGAACCAGATCAAGGCCCTGAAGCGGCCGACGTCGGTGGCGAGATCGCATTCCTTCTCGAGCCTTGAGCGACGGATGAAATATTCCTGGTAGCGGGTGAGCGGCACTTCTAGCCCGATACCAGCCGCGCAGGGCTGGAGCAGACGCTTAGCTGCGGCAGACCATGGCTCAGACATCAGCTAGGACTTTGACTTGAGTATGCAGAAGTTGGATCGCGCAGCCGAGCGCGGCGAGCCGCAGGAACTCCGCGGGGGATACCGCGCCGCGTGGGCCCTCTAACAACCGCCCCTCCGCGTCTTGGACTTCAAGCATTCGTGGCTCCTTATCGGCCGCGGCGAAGCGTTTCTTCATCGTCGCCTCAAGCATGGACAATGGGAAGGCGAAGCCTTTGGCGCCTGATACGCCAGCCTGAACGACGTCTGGTCGAGGGAGATTGGCGGTGACCGATGCAAGCGCTTCGCCGCCGAAGACCATGGTGATCCGCGGCTCCACCCCGTTGGCGATCCAACCTGTGAATGCGACACCGGTGAGGCCGTCGAACACGCCGACGCGCCTCAGACCCGGCGCTAGCGATCCTGCCGCCGCAGTCAGACCTAGGCGTCTGACGGCGCGGCGCGCCACGTGGCCTACCTGCATTAAGCCCTCATACGTTAATTCGACGGCTTAGGGACTTAGAACCGGCGGCGGCGTCAAGGCGCAATCGCCCGCCGCTGCGGGGTTGACGCGCCGGGAGCGCTCGCTACACCGCGCGCTTGCGACGGGTCGGCGGTGGCCCGACGCGGCGGCGGTTGAGCCGCCTGCAGGCGATGTAGCTCCCGCGCCGCCAGCCATCGTGGACTTATGAGGGGTTCGTTTGCCTAGAGCGCTGATCACCGGGGTGACCGGGCAGGATGGGGCCTATCTCTCCCAGCTGCTGCTGGACAAGGGCTACGACGTCTTTGGGATGGCGCGACGCACCAGCACCGGCGGGTTCCAGGACGGGCGGCTGCGCTGGTTAGGGGTGGTGGAGCAGGTCAAGATCGTGGACGGCGACTTGACCGATCTGTCCAGCATGCTGCGCCTGATGGCGGAGATCGAGCCGGACGAGGTCTACAACCTGGGCGCCCAGTCGTTTGTGGGAACCTCCTGGCACCAGCCGCTGCTGACCGCGCAGGTGACCGGGCTCGGCGTCACCAACATCTTGGAAGCGGTGCGCGTGATCCGCCCGCAGGCAAGATTCTACCAGGCGTCGTCCTCGGAGATGTACGGGCTGGTTCAGCAAGAACGGCAGAGTGAGAAGACGCCCTTCTATCCGCGCTCGCCCTACGCGGTGGCCAAGCTCTACGGCCACTGGATCACGGTGAACTACCGCGAGAGCTTCGGCCTGCACGCCAGCTCCGGCATCCTGTTCAACCACGAAAGCCCGCTGCGCGGCATCGAGTTCGTGACCCGCAAGGTCACCGACGGCGCCGCCAGGATCAAGCTGGGCCTGGGCGACAAGCTGTCGCTCGGCAACATCGACGCCAAGCGCGACTGGGGCCACGCCCGCGACTACGTGCGCGCCATGTGGCTGATGCTGCAGCAGGACAAGGCCGACGACTACGTCATCGCCACCGGCCGCACCACCTCGGTGCGCGACATGTGCGAGATCGCCTTCGGCCATCTGGGGCTGAAGCTCGACGACCACCTGCACATCGACCCCAAGCTGTTCCGGCCGGCGGAGGTCGACGTGCTGCTCGGCGAACCCGCGAAGGCGCAGGCGAGCTTGGGATGGCGCGACGAGACCAGCCTTGAAGCGCTCATCACCGAGATGGTGGACGCGGACGTGCAGCGGCTCAGCTTCCAGCGGGCGTGACAGCCTTCGGCTCCCGACCCGCCACGCGCGCGCTGATCACCGGCGCGCAGGGGTTCGTGGGCGCACGTCTTGTCGCTCGGATGGCGCGGGTCTTTCCGGACTGGCGCCTCGACACGCCGGCCAAGGACGCCACAGACGGCGTGCCGGGTCTGGATATCACCGACACCGGCGCGGTGGACGCCTGGGTGGCCGAGCGCCGGCCGGACGTGGTGGTCCACCTCGCCGCGGTCGCGGCGGTGGCGGCCTCGACCCGCGACCCCCGCCAGGCCTTCGACGTTAACTTCGGCGGCTTGCTGAACTTGACGCTCGCGCTTCAGGCGCATGCGCCAGACGCCCACGTCCTGTTCGTCAGCAGCGCGGAAGTCTACGGCGCGAGCCTTCGGGCCGAGCGCCCCGTCGACGAGACCGCCTTGCTTCAGCCTCTCAACGCCTACGCCGTCAGCAAGGCGGCGGCGGACATGCTCGTGCGCCAGGCGGGCATGGCGGGCCAACCCGTTACGGTGGCGCGGCCGTTCAACCATACCGGCGCCGGCCAGACCGAAGCCTTCGTGGTTCCAAGCTTCGCCGGCCAGATCGCGCGGATCGAGGCGGGCCTAGCGCCACCGGTGCTGCAGGTCGGCAACCTGGACGAGGAACGTGACTTCCTGGACGTGGAAGACGTCGTATCCGCCTATGTGGCGATGCTGGACGCGCGCGAGCGGCTGCGACCGACGGAGGTCTTTAACGTCGCCTCCGGCCGACCCGTGCGCATCGGAGACCTGCTCGATACGCTGCTGGCGCAGGCCTCCGTCGCGATTACGGTGGAGGTCGATCCCAGCCGGCTGCGGCCTATATCGGTGCAGCGCATGACGGGCGACGCCGGCCGCCTGCGCGAGCGACTGGGCTGGCGGCCGCGCATCGCGCTGGAACAGACGGTGGCCCAGGTGCTCCAGGCCCAGCGCAATCACCTCCAGGCGAGACGTTGAGCTCGCGGATGCGTGGCCGCAGAGCGGTTGGCGCCGCCGGCCAGGTCTGCGAAAAGCTCCGCTGCGGGCGGCTAGCTCAGCTGGTCAGAGCGTCTGGTTTACACCCAGAAGGTCGGGGGTTCGAACCCCTCGCCGCCCACCAAGCCGGACCTCGACCGCTCAGATTGCCGCCATCGACCCAGGCCACTAGGATCGATCCTCCCACCGGAGATCGAGACGCATGCGCACACGACTGAGCGAGGGCGGCTTCGGTCCGTCATCGTGAAAGCCTGGTCGGTCAGCGCCTCTCGCCTCGTCCTGCACGATCGGTGGATCAACCTGCGCGCCGACGACTGCGTCACCGCGGCCGGGCGTAAAGTCGACCCTTACTACGTGCTGGAGTACCCGGACTTCGCCCATGTCTTCGCGGTCACGCCAGACGATCGCGTCGTGCTCGTACGCCAATACCGCCACGGCCTGGGCGAAGTTTCGCTGGAGCTGCCTGGCGGCATGGTCGATCCCGCCGACACCGACCCGGGCGCGGCGGGCATGCGCGAGCTGCTTGAGGAGACCGGTTACGCCGGACCGTCCTGGCGGGTATCCGCCAGCCTGAGCGCCGACAGCGCCAAGTTCGCCAACCGCACCCACCTCGTGGTCGCGCTTGGGGTGGAGCAGGTCGGCGCGCGGAAACTCGATCCCGGCGAGGACATCGAGGTGGTGCTGGCGCCCTTCGCCGAGCTCATGGCCATGATCTGGTCGCGACGCATCGTCAACGCCTCCCACCTCGGCCTGCTCATGCTGGCCCTGCACGACATGGGGCGTCTCACGATCACGCCGTGAGCCGCGACCCGGCCTTGCCAAAGGCCGCGCGCTTGCCGTACTCCGTCGGCCGCGGTCAGCGCCCTTTCGGCTGGGCGCTCGGCGGCGTCCGAAGGCTCCGCCCGCTGGGGCTCATCCAGGCGTGAAACGGATTTGGAAGACGCTGCCGGACGGCGTTCGCGCCATGGCGCACATGGGCGTCCAAACGGCGGCTGATCGGCTCACGCCGCTGTTCGTCGCGATGAACTGGAAGCGCGGGTGTCCAACCGGCGGTCCCGTGACACTGGCAGGCTTCTATCGTTCCAGTCTGGGCATCGGTCGCGGCGTACGCCTGCTCGCGTCGGCTCTGGAGCGTGGAGCCGTCGCCGTTCAGGCCTGCGACCTCAGCGACGCGCTCCAGGTCGCAACAGAGCTCGACGGCGAGATGAGGCTGCAGACGTCCAACGTCTTCGCACGAGGCGAAAGCGCAGGCGGCGTGCTCGTGACCCACTTCAACCCGCCCGAACTCTACCGCTGGATCCAGCGGACGGGAGGGCGCGGGCTGCGTGGACGGCGCCACATCGGCTACTGGGCGTGGGAGTTGCCGACGCTGCAGCCGGCGTGGCGCCGCGCCTTCGACTACGTCGACGAGGTGTGGTGTCCCTCCCATTTCACCGCGCAGGCCGTGCGCGCGGCCGCTCCTGAGGGCTTCCCGGTACGGGTCGTGGCCCATCCCGTCTTCATGATGCCTCGCGCCGAGCCCACGCCCGGGCGTTTCGGCTTCCCCGCGGAGGCCTGCGTGGTGCTGACCGCCTTCGACCTGAAATCGACGCTCGCCCGCAAGAACCCGCTCGGCGCCATCGAGGCCTACCGCCGGGCCGTCCCGCAGCCGGACGGCCACAGCCTGCTTGTCTGCAAGCTGACCAGCGGCCGCGGCGCTTCGGAACAGGCGATGGAGGCGGAGGTGGCGACCGCCATCGCCGGGCGGCCGGATATCCGGCTCATGCGCGAGGCGCTGTCAGAGGCGGAGATGGGCCGCCTCATCGCGAGTGCGGACATCATCTTGTCACTTCACCGAGCTGAAGGATTCGGCTTGCTCGCCGCGGAGGGCCTGTGGCTCGGCAAGCCGGTGGTGGCGACCGCCTGGTCGGGGGTGATGGATTTCCTGGACGAGGACTGCGCGGTGCTGGTCCCCTGGAGCCAGAGCCCGGTGCGCGACAGCCAGGCCATGTACAAGTCGGGCTGGTGGGCGGAGCCGGACCTCGCCTTCGCGGCCGATCGGTTGCGCCGCCTGATCGCCGATCCGGCCATGCGCGCCCGGATCGGCCATGCGGCGCGTCGAAAGGCGGAGCAAGCCTTCGACGCCGCCACATGGCTGGGCGAGACGCGGGCCCTGTTGGGCGCATCCGCCTAAGCGCGGCTCCGCTACACGTCTTGCCTGAATGGTGGGTGCACGCCTAAGCTTGGAGGCGCGTTGCTCGTGGCGAACCACGCAACGCTCAATGTGTCCAGACGTTGGCGTTCGGTCGCGCACGGGGAGGTCCTGGTGACCGAAATCCATTGGCTCCAGGACGCGCACCGCGTCTCAGACCTCGTCCTGCACGCGCGTCCGCGCACGGCGGCGGAGCTGATGGCGCTGGCGCGCCGCAAGGCGGGACTAAACGACTTCGGGGCTCAGCCCGTGGCCGACGCGCTTGACCGGCTGCAGGCGGCTTACCACGGCGAGGCGGACCTCAACCTGTTCGGCCGCATGTCCACCCACTGGGACAACATGCGTCTCCTGACCAACCTGCTGATCCTTGCGGACGTGGAGCGGGCCGATCCGTCGATAACCCGCCGCCCGGTGGAAAAGCCGATCTTCGTCATGGGCCTGCCCCGAAGCGGCACATCCTTCCTGCACGCCCTGCTCGCCGAGGACAAGGCGAGCCAGGCGCCGCGTTGCTGGCAGGCGATCTATCCCTATCCGGACCATCCCGCCTCAGGCAGGGGCGCGGGTCCGGATCGGGTGCAGCAGCAGTTCAGCTTCTTCCATCGTCTGGCGCCTGACTTGAAGAATCTGCATCCTTTCGATGCGCGTACGCCGCAGGAATGCACCGAGTTCACCGCCCACAGCTTCCGGAGCCTGCGCTTCGACACCTCGTACAACGTCCCCTCCTACAAGCGCTGGCTGGACCAGGCGGGCCATACCGACGGCTACCGCATCCACCGCCGCCTGCTGCAGCACCTGCAAGGCCAGGCGCCGCGGCGCTGGGTGCTGAAATCGCCCGACCACGTCTTCGCCATGGAGGCGCTGCGGGCGACCTATCCGGACGCGCGCATCGTTTTCGCGCATCGTGATCCGCTCAAGGTGCTGCCGTCTGTGGCCCGGCTGACCGAAGTGCTGCGCCGCCCCTTCGCCCGCCGCGTCGACCGGGCCGCGGTCGGCCGCCAGATCACCGTCGATTGGGCAGGCGGCGCCAACCGCATGATCTCGGCGGATGCGCAGGACCTGTGGCCGGCGAGCCAGATCTTCCACGTCCACTACCGCACCTTGACGGCCGAACCCGTGGCCACCGTCTCGCGCCTCTACGACCATTTCGGGCTGGAGATGTCGTCCCGCTATCGCGCGCGGCTCCGCGAACAGGTGGCCCGCAAGCCCGACGGCGGCTATGGCCGCAACGTCTACCGCTTCGAGGACTTCGGCATGCGGCCGGGCGAGGAGCGCGAGCGATACCGCGACTACATGGCCCGCTTCGACGTCGAGGAGGAGCTGACCGTAGCGTGAAGGGGCGGGCCGTCCTTGCGGCGGCGCTCGGTCTGGCGCTGCTGGTCTGGCTACTCGCACGCGCCGGCCTTCCGGCCGTCCGGACGTCGGTGCTCACGTTGGGGCTTGGAGGCTTCGTGATCCTCCTGGCGTTCCAGTTGGGCTTGGCGGCGCTCGCCGGCTGCGCCTGGGCGCTGCTGGGACGGGGGCGCGCCGACGCCAAGCTCAGCCGTTTCATCTGGGCGCGGCTGGTGCGCGATGGGGCCTCACAGGCCCTGCCCTTCGCACAGCTCGGCGGCATTGCGCTCGGCGGCCGGGCCTTGGCGCTGGAGGGCGTGGACGGCGCGTTCGCCACCGCCTCAACCATCACCGACATGGCTGTGGAGTTCACCACTCAGGTCGCCTACGCCGCGCTTGGCGCCGCCCTGCTGCAGGCGTTACGACCGCACAATCCCTTGGGTAGGCCCGTGCTGGGCGTCATCGCCGGGCTGGCCGTGATGGCGGCGGGGCTGGTGTGGGCGCAGGCGCATGGGGCGGGCGTGGTGGAGCGGCTGGTCAAGCGCTTCTCCCGCAAGGCCGCTGGAGGCGAGGCGGGATCGAGCGTCACAGACGCCTTCGCCGGCATGCGCCGTCGTCCGCTCGCCCTCGCCGGGGCTTGGGCCGCGCACCTGTCCGCCTGGGTCCTGACCGGGGTGCAGACGTGGCTGACGCTCGCCATGCTGCACCAGCGGACCCATCTCGCCGGAGCGTTGGTGTTGGACAGCCTGACGTCCGGCGCCAAGGCGCTCGCCTTCCTGGTGCCCGGCGCGCTCGGCGTGCAGGAAGGCGCGCTGGTCCTGCTCGGCCAGCTGTTCGGAGTCTCGCCGGCGGCGGCGCTGGCCCTGTCGCTGATCCGGCGCGGACGCGACCTTACGCTGGCGGCGCCGGTGCTGGGGATCTGGCAAGCCCAGCAGGGCGGCAGGATTTGGAGCTGGCGGCGCAAGACTGGCGCTTAGCGGGACGATGGCGGCGACTCGCGTGCGGCGGTAAAGCGGGTCAATGCTGATCGTCCTCCTCGCCCTCACCCTGCTGGCCGCGCTTGTCGCTGCAGCGATGTCGTTCGCCGCCCTGCGCGTGCGCGATGCGAGCCCGGCGGACCTGCTGGCGCGGCTGGACCGGATGGAGGCGGAGGCCGATCGCGGCCCCATCGCCCTGCGAGAGGAGCTGCGGGCGTTTCGAGAGGAGCTGCACGGCCACTTCTCCCGCCACGCCCAGACCCACGAGACCCGCTTCGCCACCTTCTCGCGCGAGGTGGGCGAAGGGCACTCACGGCTGGGGCAGGTGTTCAAGGACGCCAACGACGCCTTCGCCCATGCCCAGACCACCCGCCTGGGCGAGACCAACGCCCAGATGAAGGACCTTCGCGAGCGCATGGAGGCGCAGGGCCTGCGGGCGGAGGCGGCGCAGAAGGCCGCCCTGGACACGGTGGCGGCCAAGGTCGAGGCCATGACCGTGGCCGACGCCCAGCGCCAGGAAAAGCTGCGCGAGACGCTGTCGGTCAGCCTCGAGCTGCTGCGCAAGGAGAATGAAGCCAAGCTGGAGCAGATGCGCGCCACGGTGGACGAGAAGCTGCAGGGCACGCTGGAGAAGCGGCTCGGCGAGAGTTTCAAACTCGTAAGCGAGAGGCTGGAAATGGTCCATACCGGCCTCGGCGAGATGCAGAAACTCGCCACCGGTGTGGGCGACCTCAAGCGCGTGCTGACCAACGTGAAGTCTCGCGGCGGCTGGGGCGAGGTGCAGCTCGGCATGCTGCTGGAGGACATGCTGACGCCGGACCAGTTCGCCTCCAACGTCGCCGTCCAGCCGGGATCGGCGGAGCGGGTGGAATATGCGGTCAAGCTGCCCGGCAAGGGCGACGACAAGGGCGGGGCTGAGCCCCTGTGGCTGCCCATCGACGCCAAGTTCCCGCACGAGGACTACGACCGCCTGCTCACCGCGCAGGAGAGCGGCATGGTCGAGGAGGTCGAGCGCGCCGGTTCGGCGCTGGAGAAGGCGGTGCGGCTGCAGGCCAAGACCATCTGCGCCAAGTACGTCCACCCGCCGCACTCCACCGACTTCGCCATCATGTACCTGCCCACCGAAGGCCTGTTCGCCGAGGTGATCCGCAGGCCCGGCCTGATGATGGAGCTCCAGCAGGCGCATCGGGTGATGATCACCGGGCCGACGACGCTATCGGCCATCCTGAACAGCCTGCAGATGGGCTTCCGCTCGGTGGCTATCGAAAAGCGCTCCAGTGAGGTCTGGCAGGTGCTGGGCAAGGCGAAGGCCGAGTTCCGCAAATACGGCGAGGTCTGGGACCGCCTCGGCAAGCAGCTGGCCGCCGCTCAGAACACGGTCGCCGATGGCGGCAAGCGCACTCGCGCCCTGGAACGTAGCCTGCGCCAGGTCGAAACGGTTGACGTGGCCGACGGCTCGCCCGACCTCCACTCGCTGCCCATGGCCGAAGAGGACGATGAGGCGGGCTGAGAAGACCCCATCATACTTCGTAAACGCTTGACCCCTTCGTCAGCGTCAAGTGAGGGGATCAGCCTCCATCGGCCACCCCCGCGGGGGTCGAGCGCGAAGCGTGACGTCCTCGACGGAAAATCGCCACCGCGCAGCCGGGGATCCGCCTGCAGGGCGGATCTAGAGAGTAGGGAAAAGAGCGACGCCGCCGCCGCGCGCAAAGCTTCGACTCATCGACTCATCTATAGTTTGTGCTTAGCCGAACATGCGACTCGCGATTCCGTGTGGCTACAAATCCTCAGTCAATTACGGCGTGAAAATGGCGCTTGCCACGACCCCTGAGGTTAAGGGATAGTAACCCTACCAAATCAGGGCGTTGGGTGGGACTCTGAAGATGCAGACACACCATAACGGCTCAGCGTCTGCCGTGCGCGCGCATGAGGAGCTGTTCGCCTATTGGGCCTCTCGCCGAGAGGGCGGGCGCCTGCCCGGCCGCCGCAACCTGGACCCATCGGATTTCAAGCGGCATCTGCCCACCGTCAGCCTCATCGACGTCCAGCACGATCCGCAGCGCGACTATCGGCTGCGGCTCGCGGGCACCGGGCTCTACGGCGTCTACGGGCGCGAGATCACCGGGCTCGGGCTGGAGGATGTCTACGATCAGGCGTCAGCCGACTATTGGCGCGTTCAGCTCGACAAGGTGGTGGTGGAGAAGCGTCCCGGCGTGGGGTTCCACTCCCTTTCCTGGCGGGGCGCTTCGCACCTCTCGCTGCTCTGGCTACGCCTTCCGCTGGCGGGAGACGGCTGCAACGTGGACATGATCTTGGGCTACGACGTGCTTGTCGGCGCCCCATCCGACGAGCGGCCGACCGGTATCCGCGCGCTCTGACCGTCTCAGGCCGCGGCGGCGTCGCGTCGGATGCGCTCCACCATGGAGGCCAGGCCGTTGGATCGCTGGGTGGACAGGGCGCCGGCCAGGCCCAGCCGCGCGAAGGCCGCCTTTGCGTCGAAACGCGTGATCTCCGCCGCGTCGCGCTCCGACAGCAGGCGAAGCACCACCGCAATCAGGCCGCGCACGATGTGCGCGTCGCTGTCGCCGCGAAATCGTAGTCGCCCCTCCGGCTCGCGCTCGGTCACCAGCCAGACCTGACTGGCGCAGCCGCGCACCCGGTTCGCGTCTCCGCGCTCGCCGTCGCTCAGCGGCTCAAGTCCACGCCCCAGGTCGATGATGTGGCGATAGCGCTCCTCCCAGTCGCCCAGCAGCTCGAATTCCTCGGCCAAGGCGTCGAGTTCGGTGTCGATGCTCATCTACGCGCGCGCCCCATAGTGGGCGCACTTAGGCGGCCGAGCGCGCCGCCTCAAGCCTTGCAGGTTGATCGGCGGCGTCCACGCTTGGCAAGCGCACACGCGCCGTCAAGCCCCGCCCCGGCGAGGAGCGAAGCGCCAGGGCGCCGCCCATCTCTCGGCACAGCAGGCTGACGATCGACAGGCCCAGGCCGGCGCCGCCGGTACGCCGCACCAGCGCGTTCTCGCCCTGCTCGAAAGGGCGCATCATCCGGTGCAGGTCCTGGGGCGCCACGCCTTCGCCCTGGTCGCGCACCTCGAACAGCACCGAGGCGCGGGCGGGGCGCACCCTCACCTCCACGACGCCGCCTTCGGGCGAGAAGGTTATGGCGTTCTGCAGCAAATTGCAGAGCACCGTCTCGAGACCGCGCGCGTCGGCCATCACCAGCGGAGCGGCGTCGTCCAGCGTCATCTCTATGTCGATGGCCCGCGCGTCGGCCTGGGCGCGCACGCTGCGGACAGCGGCGTGCACCGCGGTCGAGGGCGCCTCGGGCCTCAGATCGAGCTCGGCGGTCCCGGCGTCCAGGCGGGCGATCTCGAGCACCTGGTTGACCAGCTTCAGCAGCTTCAGCCCGCTCTCGCGGATGACCTCGGCATGGGCCTTGTAGCGCGGATCGTTAATCGGCCCATGCAGTTCGCGGCTGATGATCTCCGAGAAGCCGATCACCGAGTTCAGCGGCGTGCGCAGCTCGTGGCTGACCATGCGCAGGAAGGAGCGCTTGGCCTCGTCCATGCTCGTCCCGACCTCTGGCGAGGCGTCGGTCAGGCTTTCGACAGCGGCGGCCCGCAGGGGCATGGCGAGGCGATCCTTCTCGCCTTAAACTCGCACGGGCGGGCTTACCATCTGGTTTCCAGCCCGCGGCGAGCGTCGGAGCTTTGCGCAGGGCTGTAAGCAGGATCGCCTCTGGCGTGCGCACGCTCGCCGCGACCTTCGCCTGCGGTTAGGAGACGAGGTCGTAGAGTATGGACGCCGCTCGCCCGTGACCGCCTCCGCGCCTCCAGGCCATCTTGGCGCTTCGACGTCGCCCCAAGGGTCTGCGCCCAAACGATTTATGGCCGGACGGCCTGGAGATCGGGAGGCGCAGGCGGCCGCCCTGTGGCATGGCGGTTGGGCCTTGGCGACGGCGACCGGATTAGGCGCGGTGCTGGCGGTCTTGGGCACGGTTCCACCTCGCGCGCTTACTGCGCTGGCGCTCGGGGCCGCGCCCGGTGTGCTGGGGGCCGTCTATCGGCCACACAAGCCCAGCCGCCGGGTCTGGGTGCTGGCGGCCTGGGCGGCATGCGCTTCGCTGGCCGCCGCGGTGACCGGCGGCGTCGGCGGACCCCTGGCGGTGTGGAGCCTGACGCCGCTGCTGGCGGCCATGGCCTATGGC